>NZ_PTXM01000041.1:0-46860 GCF_004343765.1 Burkholderia sp. SRS-25 | reverse complement strand
CGCATCGCTCTCCCACGCTTCAGCTTTCCTCCTCCCGAAGAACTCCCGGTAACTTCTGCAACATTTCCTTCCCCCCTTCTCTCCCGTCTTCCCACCCCCCGGGTTTTTCCCGCCCCGTCCGACGTGAAAGTTCATTGACATCACGCCGCTCGATGCCTAAATTTGGAAAACGTTTTCCATCACGTCCGCGCGACGCCGGTCACGGCCCGTGCAGGGAGAACGCTTGCCCGCTCGACAGGTGATTCAGGCCGTCCGTCTTCAGGGATCAGGGTTGCAAGACGGCGGCCGGGTACGGGCATCGAGCGCGGCAACGGCCACACCCGCCCGTCCTTCATCACTATTCGAAACTGGAGACACAATGCATCCGCGCAGCAGATTCGCGCTCGGCGCCGCGCTCAGCGCCCTTTCCGTCCTGTTCGTCAGCGCCTGCGGCGGCAACGACGTGACCGACACGCCGCCCCCGTCCACGACACCGACGCTCGCATCGAACTCGCTGCAGGCGCTCGTCTACGGCGCGCCCGACACCAGCGTGCCGGCCGGCACGAACATTCCGGTCACGATGATGGGCCAGATGCGCGCGTTGTTCGACCTGATCCGGAAATCGTCCGACTTCACGCAGGTCGTGATGGATCTCGGCGACGGCACGCCGGTCCACGTGCTCGACACGAACACCGGCGACAAATTCCTGCCGGGCAAGCTCGCGCTCGGCCTGTCTTACATCCTGATCGACATGAAGTCGAAGAACGATCCGCAGTACGCCAGCTACCTCGCGACGTACCAGACGATCACGACCGCAATGATGGCGCAGTCGGGCAGCAACTACACATATGCGAATACGTCCTGGGGCGAGTACTACTACCTCGTCGCGCTGAACAACCTGAAGGCGCGCGGGATGCTCAACGAAGTCTTCAGCGACACGATGCTCGCGACGCTGCAGCGGCGGCTCACCTTCTGCGACATGTTCGGCCCCGATGCGAGCGGCAAGACCGATACGTGCCCCGCGGCCGGCACGCCGATCGACATCGCATCGCTCAACACCGCGCAGAACTACTATGCGGTGTCCTACGGAATTGCCGGGCTGCGCCAGAAGCTCGGCTGGAGCAGCCCGTCGTTTGCATCGAAGACCGATCCGTCGGTTGCGACGATGGGCGCGCGCGACGCGCTGCTGTACACGCTTGCGAACCATATCCGCAACGACTCGTCGGGCGGGTTCTCGGACGAAGCGTCGAACACGCACACGACCTACTACGACCAGGCGCGCTTCGACCGCTACAGCACGCTGCTGATCGGTGAAGTGACCGAGCGCACGTTCGAGATGGGCAACGAGGCGAACCTCACGCCCGAACTGAAGGGCTATCTGCGCAAGTCGGTCGACCTAATCCTGCCGCAGCTGAACGCGAACGGCCAGGGCTTCAACTACGGCCGCTCGATCGGCCCGTACGGCGATTCGGCGTTCATGGAAGTGCTGACGGCCGCGGCCAATGCCGGCGTGCTGACCGACCAGGAGAAGCAGGTTGCATACAAGTTCATCTACCAGGCCGCGCAGCGTTTCGACACGTACTGGTACGACCCGTCGCTGCCGACGCCGTCGGTGAACATGTGGGTCAAGGGCCGCGGCACGGACGCGTATCGCGGCAAGCCGCGCGTGATGGGCGAGAACTTCAGCCTGCTGCACCAGTACCTGTACGTGAACGCGTGGTGGAACAAGCTCGGCTTCGGCGGCAAGGCACCGATGGCCGATACGGACTACAACGCATGGCTCGACGCGCTGCCGCACTACACGCTCACCTGGTACAACCAGCCGGGCGACACCGCGCATCCGTACAGCGCGGCGCTCGTCACCGTGCGCGACGGCCGGCGCGTGATCAACCTGAACCTCAGCCAGGCGCCCGACTACAACTCGTACACGCCGTACTACCCGGTGCCGTTCTCCGACAAGCTGATCTACGGCACGACCGATCTCGGCTACGCGCTGCTGGTGCCGCAGGTGTCGTACAACGGGAAGACCTACATTCCCGTCACGTACTACAAGAACCTGAACGTCCAGCAAAGCAACGGGCAGGTGGTCGTGTCGTTCGATACCGCGAAGTTCCGGCTCGCCTCGAAGAATGCGGCGTACACGACGGATCTCGACCTGCAGGTGCATACGGTGCTGACGTTCGCGCACGGCTCGGTCGCTCGCAGCGATACGCTGAGCACGGGCTCGCTCACCGGCAACCTGTCGGTCGAGACGGACTTCACGTCGTTCGCGGATTTCGCGTCGACGCAGGCGAACGGCGACGGCGTGTCGGTAACCTACGCGAACAGCGCCGCGACCGGCTATGCGGCGTCCGGGTTCGACACCTGCGCGCTGTCGGCCTTCGACACGGCGAACGGCACGACGAATCCGCTCTCGACGACGCCGATCGGCCAGTTGCATTCGAACTTCGCGTGTACGACGAAGCCGTTTGCACTCGGCGCGGGTGCCACCCGCACGTTCGGGTGGACGCTGAAGTACGCCGATCCGAGCTGAGCGATGTGACCCACGTCCGGTGAACGCGCCCGAAGCCCGCTGTTGTCGAAGCCGGCTTCAGGCGCGTCACCGACAGCGGGCATCGCGCTCGTCAGCGATGCCCGTTTACAGCCACCCCGAAGCCGCCATGTACGCGCCGAGCGCGATGAGCCCGACGAAGAAGCAGCGCTTGAACGCCTGCTCGCTCATCACGCGCCGTGCATATTGCCCGCCTGCCATGCCCGCCAGCGCCGGCACGAGTGCGAGCGCCGACACGCCGAGATCGACCGTTTGCAACGCACCCGTCACGCGCAGTTGCAGGCCGAGCACGATCGTCGATGCGGTGAACGACATCCCGAGCGCCTGGATCAGGTCGTCCTTCGACAGCCGCAGCGCCTGCAGGTACGGCACGGCCGGCACGACGAACACACCGGTCGCGGCCGTCACGACCCCCGTCAGGTAGCCGGCCACGGCCGACAGCCACTTTTCATGGCGGCCCGGCGCCGGCAGCCGCGCGGCGGCCAGCCCCCACAGCCCGTAGAGGATCAGCACCACGCCCAGCGCCGCATGCGTCCAGGTGCTGCCGGCCGCGAGCGCGGGCAGCCCGCCCGTCAGCGTGCCGATCGTCAGGCCGGCGAGCAGCGGCCACAGCCGGCGCAGCAGCGGCCCGAACGACGGGCCGAGCCACAACTGCCACACATTGGTGATGAACGACGGCACGAGCAGCAGGCTCGCGGCAGCCGACGGCGGCATCGCGAGCGTCAGCAGCCCCATCGCGATCGTCGGCAGCCCGAGCCCGATCATGCCCTTGACCGCGCCGGCCAGCAGGAAAACCACCGCGATGATCGTCAGCGTATGAACTTGCATGAAAGGCGTTCCGTCCGGTTGAGTACGGCGCCGATGGTGAACCCCGAGCGCGCCGCTCGCCATCTGGTTTTGCCTGAGGCTGGCTAGGGCTTGCCGGAGGGGCGGCGGCGCGATCGTGCCGATGGGCTGTCGCGCCGCGGCGCCGGCGAAAAACCCGCGCCGCCTGGATCAACGCAGGCGGGGCCGGGCCATGCATCCGGGTTGCCGAACCCTGCTTCGACACCCGAGTCCGAGCTGAATACCGGGCCGGCTCCTGAACGAGCGCCGATCCGGCCCGATTACCCGCCGTGAGATGCCCTCCGGCCCTGTTCGCTGTCGAGGTGTGCCATCTGCGCGGCCGGATAACGCTCACCGGCAGCCGCCCCGGCGGGAACCGCCGCTTCGATGCGAGCGATGTCATTGACCGTTAGTTGCATTTCTGTCGCTTGCAGCGCGTCGTGAAGCTGCGAGCGCTTGCGCGCGCCGATCAGCGGCACGATATCGCCGCCGCGCGACAGCACCCACGCGATCGCGACCTGCGCCGGATTGCTGCCCTTCTCGTCGGCGATCACGCGCAGCGCATCGACGAGCGCAAGGTTGTGCGCGAGGTTCTCGCCCTGGAAGCGCGGGCTCGCCGCGCGGAAATCGCGTTCGCCTTCCCGTGCCGTGCTCCAGCGCCCACCGAGCAGCCCGCGCGACAGCACGCCGTAGGCCATCACGCCGATCCCGAGTTCGCGGCACGCGGGCAGGATTCCGGCCTCGATGCCGCGCGACAGCAGCGAATATTCGATCTGCAGATCGGAGATCGGCGCGACGGCCGCGGCGCGGCGGATCGTGTCGACGCCGGCTTCCGACAGGCCGATATGGCGCACGTACCCGGCCTTCACGAGATCGGCGATCGCGCCGATCGTCTCCTCGATCGGCACCGCCGGATCGACGCGCGCCGGCCGGTAGATGTCGACGTAGTCGGTGCCGAGCCGTTTCAGCGAGTACGCGATGAAGTTGCGGATCGCCGCCGGCCGCGCATCGTAGCCGGCGAACCCGCCGGACGGGTCGCGCAGCGCGCCGAATTTCACGCTGATCAGCACCTGGTCGCGGGCCCGGGCGCGCAGCGCATCGCGGATCAGCATCTCGTTGTCGCCCATGCCGTAGAAATCGCCGGTGTCGAGCATCGTGATGCCGTGGTCGAGCGCCGCGTGCAGCGTCGCGATGCTTTCGTCGCGGTCGGCCGGGCCGTAGAAGTCCGACATCCCCATGCAGCCGAGCGCGAGTGCCGACACCCGCGGGCCGGTACGGCCCAGTTCACGCGTTTCCATGTCCGTTTCCTCGAGTGATGAATGAACAGGGCGGATTCTGGGCGCATTGCGGCGCGCGATAAACGCGAAACACTCAACCAAACCGTTCGACGCTGATTAACAATGGAGCCTGCTCCCCTCCACCCACGCACCCGCCCCGCATGGATCACCTGCAAGCAATGCGCATCTTCGCGCGCGTCGCCCATCTCGGCAGCTTCACGAAAGCGGCCGAACAGCTGCAACTGCCGCGCCCGACGGTCAGCAACGCCGTCCAGTATCTGGAAAAACACCTGAAGGTCCGCCTGCTGCAGCGCACGACGCGGCGCGTCGCGCTGACGGCCGAAGGCGCGACTTATTACGAGCGCTGCACGCGGTTGCTGGCCGATCTGGACGACGCTGAAACGCTGTTCGAAGACGCCGGCACGACGCCGCGCGGCGCGATCCGCGTCGACTTGCCCGAACGCTTTGCACTGAATCAGGTGATTCCGGCGCTACCGGGTTTCCACGCGCGCTACCCCGACCTGCGCGTCGTGATCGGCACGACCGACCGCTTCGTCGACCTCGTCGCCGACGGCATCGACTGCGCGGTGCGGGTCGGCGCGATGTCCGATACGTCGCTCGTTGCGCGGCGCATCGGCGAATTGGCGCAGATCAATTGCGCGGCGCCCGCGTATCTCGAGCGGCACGGCACGCCGCGCTCGCCGGACGAGCTGCCGGACCACGTCGCGGTCGGCTATTTCTCGAGCCGCACGGGCCGCGAGCTGGACTGGGAATATGCGGATATGGATTCGGGCCAGCTGCACGCGGTCAAGATGCGCAGCGTCGTGTCGGTCAACAGCTCGCAGGCGTATCTCGCGTGCTGTCTTGCGGGCCTCGGGCTGATCCAGGCGCCGCGCGAAGGGCTCGGGCCGCTGCTCGCCGACGGCTCGCTGGTCGAGGTGCTGCCGGAATGGAATGCCGAGCCGCTGCCCGTGTCGGTGGTGTTTCCGACCGGCCGGCATCTCGCGCCACGCGTGAGGATCTTCGTCGACTGGCTTGCGGAAACGCTCGGGGGCATACCCGGGGCGGATTGACGGCAGGCGCCGGGGCACTCGCCCCGGCGCCGCCCGCTTGGAACGTCAGAACTTGTGGCGGATCGCGGCGCGCACCGCGAACTGGTTCGACGACGCCGACGGGCCGTCCGTGCCGACCACGTAGCCGCCGTCGGCCGCCGTGCCGGTCTTGTCGCCGCCCACCTTCTGCCATGCGCCCTGCAGGTAGACGTCGGTGCGCTTCGACAGGCTGTAGTCGGCCATCAAGCCGACCGTGTGGTATTTCGGCTTGAACGTCCCGGCCGCGGCATCGTACTTGCCGTCCGTGTACACGTACTGCGCGCCGAGATAGAAATCGGGCGTGAGCTGGTACTTGCCGTTGATCTCGAAGTTCTGGAACTTCGTCGCGCTCAGCCCGAGGCCGGCGAACGTCGACGCCGGCAGGTAGACCGTCGACACCGGGTTCTTCACGTCCGTCTTCGTGTAGACGAAGCCGACCGTAGCGGGGCCAAACGTGTAGTTGATGCCGCCGCCGAAGATCCGCAGGCGGTCGGCGACGAAGTTCGCGTCATCCGCCGAGATCGCGCCCGCGCTGCCGATACCCGGGTTGTTCGCCTGCAGGTACGCGGCCGCAACCTGCAGCCCGGCCAGCGAATACTGCGCGCCGAGGCTGTATTGACGGTTGTTCGAGAAGCCGGTGCTGTTGCTGAAGCTGTACGTGCCGCCGAACGTCAGGCCGTTCCAGTCGGCGCTCGCATACTTGACCGTGTTGTTGACGCGGAACGAGTTGTCCGTGTTGTCGTTGTCGAACGGGTGCGAGAACAGCGTGCCGCCCCAGTTGCCGTTGGCGGTGAGCGGCGCGAGATAGTCGACGACGGAATCGTACTGACGGCCGAAGGTCAGCGTGCCGAAGCGCGGCGCGCTCAGCCCGACGAACGCCTGGCGGCCGAACATGCGGCCGCCCTGGCCGAGCCGGCCGTTGTTCACGTCAAAACCGTTTTCCAGCGTGAAGATCGCCTTCAGCCCGCCGCCGAGATCCTCGCTGCCCTTCAGGCCCCAGCGGCTGCCCTGCGCATAGCCGCTCGCGAGCTGGTAATTCGTTTTTCCGACCCCATTGACGTTCACGTTGTTCGTGTAATTGAAGCCTTCATCGATCACACCGTACAGCGTCACGCTGTTCTGGGCGAAGACCGGCACGGCAAAAGCGGCCAGCGCGGCGGTAAAAATGATGTGCTTCTTCATGACGAATCTCCGGAGCCGGGGGCCGGGCATGGTCGAGCGCCCGGCGAATGTTTGGTCGTTGTAGGTGTGGCCCGCAGGGCGGACGACGCGGTGTGCGGCCGCGTGAGGTCAAAATGGTGTCACGTCGCAAACCGTCCGTCCATCGGGGTAGATGAACCCCGCGCAAACCGTTGCGCTCGTCCAACTGCCCCGTTGCGCAGACTGTCTTACCCGGCTTACCGGCAGCGGCACGACGGCCGGCTATTCGCGTAAACCCGATGTGCACTGCATCGGTGGCACAATGCGCATCCGTTCGTCATTTCTTCACGAAGTCATGCTTCACCCCGATTCATGCGCGGCGCGTGCCGGGCGCGCCCGCGGCCCGCGCCGGGAGCCGGTCCGATGACCGCACCGGCCCGGGCCGGCCGCTACGCCGAGCTCGATTTCTTCCGCGGCCTCGTACTGCTCGTCATCGTCGTCGACCACATCGGCGGCAGCATCCTGTCGCGCGTGACGCTGCACGCGTACGCGCTGTGCGACGCGGCCGAGGTCTTCGTGTTCCTCGGCGGCTTCGCCACCGCGATCGCTTACAACTCGCTCGCCGAACGGCACGACGAGGCCGCCGCGCGTCAGCGCTTCATCCGGCGCGCGTTCGAGATCTACCGTGCGTTCCTCGTGACGGCCGGCCTGATGCTGCTGATCACGGCCGCGCTGAACGCGTTCGCGATCGACGGCCCGAACATGCCGACCAACGACCTCGACGGCCTGCTCCACAAGCCGCTCGCCGCGCTGCGCGACATCCTGCTGTTCCGCCGCCAGCCCTACCTCGCGTCGGTGCTGCCGATGTACGCGTTCTTCGCGCTGCTCGTTCCGCTCACGCTGCCGCTCGCGCGCACGCAGCCGTGGCTGCTGCTCGCGTTCAGCGGATCGCTGTGGTACGCGGCGCCGCACGTCGCGCGCTTCTTGCCGACCGTCGAAGGCGCGCCGTGGGACTTCAATCCGTTCGCATGGCAGTTCCTGTTCGTGCTCGGCGTGATCGCGCGCTGCCAGCCCGTCTACCAGACGCTCGCGCCGAAGCCGCAGGGCTGGCTGCTGACGGCCGCGGCGCTCGCGATCGTCGCGGCCGGCGCGTACTACCGGCTGCGCATCGAGCCGTTCCCGACCGATCCGTCGATCAAGCAGAACCTCGGCGCGCTGCGGCTCGCGAACTTCCTCGCGATCGCGTGGCTCGCTGCCAAGCTGGTCCACCTCGGCTGGATGAAGAAGGTCGCGCACGCGATGCCGTGGATCGGCACGATCGGCCGGCAGGGGCTGCTGTGCTTCGTCGCGGGCACCGCCATCTCGCTCGCGGTCGATTCGGTGCTCTACCAGGCGACCGAAGGCTATCTCGACGTGAAGCTCGGCCTGATTGCCGACGTCGTTGCAATGGGCCTGCTGTATCTCGTCGCCAAACTCTACGGGCCGCTCGTCGCGCGGCTGCCGTTCCGTTCGCGGCGATGACGCGCCGCGCCGTCATGCGCCGCTGCTACGATAGCCGGCGCCTCTCCTGAAACGATTCGACATGCGCCGACTCGCCCTTCCGTTCGCCCTCGCCCTGATCGCCGGCGCCATCGCCACCGCCCGCGCCACGCCGCCCGCGCCGGTGGCAGCGCCCGCGCCGCCGCCACCGGCCGTCCAGACCGCGACGACCCCGTCGGCCACCCAGGAGCCCGCGCTCAATCCGGGCAGCAGCGTCGTGCTGCGCACGTTCCGGTCGGCATCGCTGAAGCGCGACTGGTCGTACACGGTCTACCTGCCGCCCGGCTACAACCCGGAAGGCGCCCGCTACCCGGTGATGTACCTGCTGCACGGCAACGCCGGCAACGCGAACGACTGGGTCACGCAGGGCCGGCTGCAGGCCACCGCCGACACGCTGATCGAGCGCCGCGAGATCCCGCCGGTCGTGATCGTGATGCCGCAGGGCGGCACCGACTGGTACGTCGACCGCAAGGAGAAGATGCAGAGCGCGTTCCTCAACGACCTGCTGCCCGAGGTCGAAGCGCACTTCGCGGTGTCGAACCAGCGCGCGGGCCGCGCGATCGGCGGCGTGTCGATGGGCGGCTTCGGCGCGCTGCGTTTCTCGCTGCTCGAACCCGGCCTGTTCTGCGGCGCGATGCTGCTGAGCCCCGCGATCTACGCGAACGAGCCGCCGCTCAACTCCGCCGCGCGCTACGTCGGCGTGTTCGGCGACCGCCAGTTCGACCCGCGCGTGTGGCACGAGCTCAACTACCCGGCGCTGATGCGCGGCTACTTCGCGCGCAGCTGGCGGATCCCGATGTTCATCGCGGCCGGCGACGACGACCTGACCATCCAGGCCGAATCGAGCGTGCTGTACACGCACCTGCGCCGCGCGCAGAACCCGGCCGAGCTGCGCATCGTCGACGGCGGGCATACGTGGGACGTCTGGCGCGGGCTGCTCGGGCAGGGGTTGAAGTACGCGCTCGAATGCGTGAAGTGATGGTGGGCGGGCGCGGCCTCGACCGTTTTCGTCAGGCTGGCCGGTGACCGGCGAACGGTAGCCTTTCGATCAGTCGCGTATCCCGCGTCCGCCATCGCGGCGCACCGGTCGCGCCGTTCGCGCCTGATGGCGTGCTCACGATCGCGGGCTCACAGCCACGTGCCACCCTGCCGTTCGCTCGGCTCCCCGGCCAGCGCATCGAAATCGTGAATCCAGTCCAGGTGATGCAGCACGCTGTCGCGCTCGGCCAGACGCGCATTGCGCGCCTGCGCGGCCGGCCCGTCGGGCAGGTGCAGCACGTCGGCCACGGAAATCGACGCGTACTGCACCTTGCGCGTGCGGCCGCGACGCAGTCGCTCATACGCTTCCTGCGCTTCGCGCCAGTTGCCCGGCCCGGCCTGCGCCAGTTGCGCGGCGAGCACCACCGCATCCTCGATCGACTGGTTCGCGCCCTGCCCGTGATGCGGCACCAGCGCATGCGCGGCGTCGCCGATCAGCGTCACGCGCCCGCGGCTCCAGCGGCCGAGCGGCGGCCGGTGGAACAGCCCCCAGCGCTGGCTGATCGGCACGGCGGTGATCATCTGCACCACCGCCGGATGCCAGCCCCCGAACACGCGCAGTTGCTCGCCCTCTTCCGACGGCATCACCCAGTCGCGCGACGGCCACGGTGACGGATGACGCTCGACCAGCAGGAAATTCTGGTCGCCGTCGTCGCCGATCGGATAGTGCAGCAGGTGCCCGTGCGGCCCGATCCAGTACTGCAGCGTTTCGGGATCGGGCAAAAGGCTCAGCCGCGCCGCCGGCACCACGCCGCGAAAACCCGAACACCCCGAATACAGCGCATCGTCGTAGCCGAGCATCCAGCGCCGCGTGATCGAGCGCGCGCCGTCCGCGCCGATCACGAGATCGGCGTCGACGCGCACACCGTTGTCGAACGACAGCGTAACGCGATCGGGATGCTGCGCGAGATCGATCAGCCGATGGCCGAGATGGATGGCGTCGAGGCCGACCGCCTTGGACAGCACGGCCTGCAGATCCGCGCGATGCACGCCCCAGTACGCGCCGCCGAATTGCCGGCGATAGTCGGGGTCGCCGCGATGATGGCCGATCACCGCACCGCTGCGGCCGTCGCGATAGACGAGCCCCGGGATGTCCGAACACACCGCGTCGAAGGCCGCACGCAATCCCATCCGCTCGTAGAAGCGCGTCGCATTGGCCGACAGCGCGACGGCCGCGCCGACTTCGCGCAACACCTCCGTCTGTTCGTAGAGCTGCGCGTCGATGCCGTGCTCGCGCAGGGCGAGCGCGAGCGTCAGGCCGCCGATCCCGGCGCCGACGATCGCAATCTTCAGGTTCGTCTGCATGATGAAGGTGTCTCCGATATTCCGATGTGGGGTGTGCGGCGTGCGCAGCGGTCATGCCGATTGCATGGGCCGTATCGGTATTCTCGGGAGCGGACTTTCATCCCGCAATAAAATGACCGGAATCTGCTTCATCACTGAATGCAATGAACCCGGCGAGGCCCAACCCATGGAACTGAGCGATGTCGACCTCAACCTGCTGCTGCTTTTCCAGCGGCTGATGCAGGAACGGCGCGTATCGAGCGTCGCCGAGCAGATGAACATGAGCCAGCCGGGCGTGAGCAATGCGCTCGCGAAGCTGCGCCGCCGGCTCGGCGATCCGCTGTTCGTGCGCGGGCCGGGCGGCGTGGTGCCGACACCGTTCGCACTGCGCCTCGCGGAACCCGTGTCGCACGCGCTCGCGACGCTGCACGCCGCGCTCAACCCCGAGACCGGTTTCGATCCGCTGCGCGCCACGCGCACGCTGACCATCGGCATGACCGATATCGGCGAAGTCGTGTTCCTGCCGGCGCTGCTCGAACACCTGTCGCAAGCAGCGCCGGGCATCGCGCTCAATACGGTGCGCGACACGAGCGTCAACCTCGGCGACGCAATGGCCGAGGGCCGCGTCGACCTCGCGATCGGCCTGCTGCCGCAGCTCAAGGGCGGCTTCTATCAGCGCCGGCTGTTCGATCAGCGCTATGTGTGCCTGTTCCGGCGCGGGCATCCGCTCGAGGACGCGCCGCTGACGGTCGACACGTGGCGCAATGCGGAGCACCTGGTCGTGGTGTCGGCCGGCACCGGTCACGGGCAGGTGGACGAATGGCTGAAGCGCCGCCGCGTGGCGCGCCAGGTGCGGCTCACGGTGCCGCACTTCATGAGCGTCGGTTACATCCTGCAGCGCACCGACCTGATCGCGACGGTGCCCGAGCATCTTGCGCAGCAGCTTGCCGCACCGTTTTCGCTGGGCTGGCGTGCGTTGCCCGTCACCGTGCCGGGCGCGCCGATTCACATGCTCTGGCATACGCGGGTCAATCAGGACGAAGGGAACAAGTGGCTGCGCGACGTGGTGGTCGATCTGTTTGCGGAGTCAGGCACGCGGGCGCGGAAGGCCGTGCCTGGCCGGGAAGAGTCGTCGACGTGATCGAGCGTGCTTTACGATGTTGCTCGAACGTGCGTGCCGCGCATTTCGACTACATTGCCGAAGCGGCAGGGTCATCGTTCATCCCCCAGCCTCACCCGTCATTCAACTCGCAGGAAATCAAGCCATGTCTGTCTCGAAGAAATTCGCAGCCGTCACGGGCGCAGGCTCCGGCATCGGTCGCGCAGCGGCCATCGCGCTCGCCCAGGCGGGATTCGGCGTCGCGCTGCTCGGACGCACCGAAGCATCGTTGCGCGAAACGCAGGATGCGATCCGCACCGCCGGCGGCGACGCGCACGTGTTTCCGGCAGACGTCACCGACGAAGCATCGGTCGACCACGCGTTCGCGCAGATCGCGCAGCAGTTCGGCCGGCTCGACGTGCTGTTCAACAACGCCGGCCGCAACGCGCCGCCGGTTTCCCTCGACGAATACGAATTCGACGTATGGAACAGCGTCGTCGCGACGAACCTGACCGGCGTCTTCCTGTGTGCGCGAGCCGCGTGGCGCCTGATGAAAGCGCAATCGCCACAGGGCGGCAGGATCATCAACAACGGCTCGATCTCGGCCCATGCGCCGCGCCCCGATACGATCGCGTACACGGCCACCAAGCATGCGGTGACCGGGATCACCAGGTCGCTGGCCCTCGACGGCCGCCGATACAACATCGCGTGCGGCCAGATCGACATCGGCAACGCGGCGACATCGCTCACGGAACGGATGACGCAAGGCGTCCCGCAGGCCGACGGCAGCCTCGCGCCCGAGGCGCGCATGGACGTCACGCACGTCGCGAACGCGATCGTCCAGATGGCGAACCTGCCGCTCGACACGAACATCCTGAACATGACGATCATGGCGACCGCGATGCCGTTCGTCGGCCGGGGCTGAACGATGCGCTCGCGACGCCCGGTCCCGGCCGGCCCGCAGCGGGAGACGTCACCCGCCCACGATTGCTGACGACGTCATGTGCTGTCGGCCGAACTCGAGCTGCACGTCGAGCACGGCGAACCGACGCGGTTGCGCGCCGGTGAGCGCGCGCTGATCTCGTCGCATCGGCCGCATGCGTACGTGGCGCCGTCGCCCGAAGGCGACGCTGCTCGTGGTGCTCATGCCGCCGGGTCAGGCCCGGTGAGCCGCTGTCGCCGTAGCCAGGCGCCGTGCGTCAGCCGGTCCGGGTTTTCTTGCCGGTGGACGGCGGCTTGACGATGACGAACTGACGACGATCCTTGCCCCTGATCCAGAGCGGCGCATTGCCGCGCCCGCTCCACTCCTTTCCGCTCGCCGGATCGCGATAGCGCGCCGGCAGCGCTTTCACGACGTACGAACCCCGGCTGCCGTTGCGGCCGACCAGGTCGCGATGCTTGATCGCATAGGTATCCATCAACGAGTGAACCGCCGCGATCGCATCGACGCGTTCGCGCGCGCGTGCTCGCTCGATTTCCTCGTCCAGTTCGGCCAGCTCGACTACGAGCTGTGCATAGGTCTTGCTCGCGCTCATCTTCTTCATGCCCGCATCCACATCTGCATGCGAACCGCCATGATTCGCATCACTAACTGACTGTTTCACGACGCCCCGTGACGACGGTACCCACTCGATCGACAAGCGGCTCGCGTCGGCGCATCGAAGCACGCGACACGCGGGCAACGACACATCGCCGCGCACCGATACACAGTGCGCGCCCCCGCGTCGACCCGAACGTCCGCCCGGGGAATCCCCGCTGCTGACGTCTGTCGACACAATCGCGCCCTGCGTTTCAAATATCAAGTGATATTTGAAACGCGATCGTAATGGTATCTATCTCAAATATCAACTGATATCCTGCCTGCCATGAACATGCCCTCCCTTCCCCCGCGGCTGAGCCGCGAAGAAAGCCGACAGCAGACCCGCGCCCATTTGCTCGCCGCGGCGAAGCGGCTGTTCGTCGATCGCGGGTTCGGCGGCACGTCGCTCAGGGATATCGCGGCCGAGGCCGGTTATACGCAGGGCGCGTTCTATTCGAATTTCGCGAGCAAGGAGGAATTGTTCGTCGAGCTGATGCGGGAGCGTTCGACGACGCAGGTGGCCGACATCGCGCGGACGCTGAGCGACCCGTCCGCGTCCGGGGAGGACATTCTGAATGCGCTGGATGTCTGGTCGCGGACCGTCGACGCCGAGCCCGAGTGGTCGGTGCTGGGCGTCGAGTTCAAGCTTCAGGGGCGGCGCAACCCCGCTTTCGCCATCGCGTCGCAGGCGTTGCTGGACGCCCATCGCGACGGCCTCGCCTGTTGCATCGAGCAGATTTTCGCGCGGCTGAAGAAAGTGCCGCCCGAACCGCCGGCCGTCCTCGCCATTTCGTTCATGGGGCTCTCGCAAGGCCTGTCGTTGCAGCAATCGATCCTGTCCGAGGTGCCGATCGGGCGCATGATCATGGTGTTCCTGCGTAGCCTGCTGGCCACTGCCGAGCCCGTGCGTTGACCGGAAAGGTCACTCGCGACCGGGAAATGACCGGCTCCACGATGGAGCCGGATCGCGCATGATGCCGTGCGGGCAATTGCGGCCGCTCGACGCACGCGAGGGCGCTCATGTCCGGGCAGTGCCGCCGCACCACCACTCGCGAACGCCGAGATGCCGCGGTGATCACCGCCTGCGGATGTGCGGCGTCAGGCCCGCAGGATCTCCTCGGCAACCTGTTCGAACGTCACCTGCCCTCGTCGAAGCTCGACGGTATCGTCGCTCCCGAAATCGATGTGCCCGCTGTTCAGCCCGTGATTCAGTTCGATGAATCCATCGATCGCCACACTGGGGAACGGATTCATCGCGAGTACGCCAGCCCACTCCGAAGGCTCGAGCGCCGTCGGCCTCACCGGTCGATCGAGCGCGCGCGCAAAGATCGCCGCGATGTCGGCAGGCGAATAGGCTGCCGGCCCTTCCAGGCCGATCTTCCGGATGCCTGTCCAGTCTTCACGCAGCAAGTCCGCCGCGACGCGGCCGATGTCCTCGGTCGCAACCATCGGAATGGCGCGCTCGACCGGCACGAGCAGGCTCGGCAGGATGCCCCGCGTGCGCATCGGCTCGACGACGCGCGCCCAGTTCTCCATGAAGTACGCCGCGCGCAGGAACACGACCGGAATGCCCGGCTCGGCCAGTCGTTGCTCGGCCGTGCGGTTGGTCGCGATCACGCCGGTGCCGCTCGGCCGGTCCGCGCCCACCGACGACAGCAGCACGAGTTTCGGCAAGCCCGCCGCGCGCACCGCTTCGGCAACGGCGCGCGCCGTCACGTCCGCGTGTTCGAACAGGTTCGCCAGCGCATAGTTGGGCGGCTTGACCAGATACGCGCCGTGCGCGCCGGCGAAGGCACGCGTCAGGGCGGCGGCATCGGTCAGATCGGCAACGGCCACTTCCGCGCCCTGTTTTGCCCAGCGCACCGCCTTCGCGCGATCGCGCACGACCACGCGCACCGCGACGCCCGCATCGATCAGGGCCTGGGCCGCGACGGCGCCCGTGCGCCCGGTGACACCCGTGACAACGAACATATGTTCCTCCGACAGCCGCCCCACCCGTTGGAGCGATGGCTTCGATGATGTACGCTGGCTTCACATAACTCAAATGCATATCAATCATGTCCAGCATGCACGAAGTGGATTTGCGCGCCGTCGATCTCAACCTGCTCAAGCTGCTCGACGCATTGCTCAAGGAACGCAGCGTCACGCGCGCCGGCGTGCGGCTCGGCCTGACGCAGCCGGCGGCAAGCCGCGCGCTGGGCCGTCTGCGAGCGCTGCTCGACGATCGCGTCGTCGTGCGTACGCCGAAGGGACTGGAGTTCACGCCGCGCGCGGCGTCGCTCGCGCTGCGCGTATCACGCGTGCTGACGGAAGCGGCCAGCATCGTCGCGCCGGCCGTATTCGATCCGGCTACCGCACGCGGGCAGTTTTCGATCGCGAGCATCGATCACATGGCGCTGACGCTGATGCCGGACGTGAATGCGCGGCTCGAACAGCGCGCGCCCTGCATGGATCTCGACGTGCCGCCGTCACGCGGCAACAACGTCGAACTCGTGGTGGACGGCACGGCCGGCATCGCGCTCGGCGCGTTCGACGACGATACGTTGCCGGCCGGCATCTATCGTCGCAAGCTTTACGACGACAGCCTGGTTTGCATCGTGCGCAACGGGCATCCGGCGCTGTCCGCGCGGCTGACGCCGAAGCATTTCGCCGGACTGTCGCACGTGCTGGTGACGATCGGCGGCCGCGGCGGCGAACTGGTCGACGCGGCCCTCGCGCGGCAAGGGCTGCAGCGACGCATCGCGATGCGCCTGCCGCATTTTCTGGTGGCGCCGATGGTGGTCGCGAAGAGCGACATGACGGTGGTACTGCCGCGCCGCCTTGCGCAGCATGTCGCGCAGTCGATGCCGGTCACGCTCGCCGAACTGCCGGTCGAGGTGCCGCAGTTCGCGTTGACGATGATCTGGCATGAGCGCACGCACGACGATCCGGCGTACGGGTGGCTGCGCCGGCAGATTGCGGAGATTGCGCAGCAGATGTAACCGTAGCGCATCCTCGCCCGCTCCGGATCGGGAATTCGCGTGCCGCGAGATCGCGCGGCGGCGGTCGGCGTCCCCACGCGTTCCTGGGAGGCCCATCGCCTTTGTCGATCGACACGTGCGCGAATCCAACGCGAAAACTGAAAGACTGAATTGCAGGCGCGAGCGCTATTGGCGCAGATATATTGTCGACGACCAGCCCTTTAACAAAGGACTGCGAATAATATCCGTCAACCTCCGATCTAGACACCCATCCATGAATAAAACGACACGGTTACTGCGCATGACGTGCGCGCTCGCCTGCTGCGGCCTGTTCTCCCATGCGCACGCGCAAAGCAGCGTCACGCTGTACGGCATCATCGACACCGGGATCGACTTCGCGTCGAACGTCGGCGACCAGCACCTGTGGCAGATGGCGAGCGGCGTCAGCGCCGGCAGCCGCTGGGGGCTGCGCGGCAGGGAAGACCTGGGTGGCGGGCTCGCCGCGATCTTCGATCTCGAAAGCGGCTTCAATTCCACGAACGGCGGGCTCGGCAGCGGCCTCGCGTTCTCCCGCAACGCCTACGTCGGGCTGTCGAGCGAGCGCATGGGCACGGTGACGCTCGGCCGCCAGTGGGATCCGGTCGTCGACCTGATCGAGCCGTATTCGCTGAACAGCTATTTCGGCGGCTGGTATTTCTCGCACCCGAACGACATGGACAACCTCGACAACGGCTTTGCGGTCAGCAACGCCGTGAAATACACGAGCCCGACGATCGCCGGCTTCACCGGCGAGGCACTCTACTCTTTCGGCGGCCAGGCCGGCCGCTTTTCCGACAACGCCGCCTACAGCGCGGCTGTCGCGTATACGAACGGGCCGTTCTCGGCGGGCGTCGGCTATCTGCGCGTCAACGATCCGGAGCAGGCCGTGCAGAGCTACCAGAGCGGCAGCGGCTACACGAACGCGGTATACGGCAACGCACTCGAGAACGCGCGCAGCCAGAACATCTTCGCGGCCGGCGCGTCGTACCAGCTCGGCAAGGTCAAGCTGATGGGCAACTTCACGGACGTCGATTTCCAGCAAGGCGACGACGAGCAGGACGTGAAGTTCCAGAACTACGAGATCGCCGGCACGCTCGCCGCCACGAGCCAGCTCAATTTCGGTCTCGGCTATACGTACACGACCGGCCGCGACCACGCGACCGGCCAGGAGCCGAGGTATCGGCAACTGAACGCGAGCGCCGAGTACGAACTGTCGAAGCGCACGGCCGTCTATGCGCTCGCGGCGCTGCAGATGGCGTCAGGCGGTGCCGTCGCACAGGTCGCGGGCTTCGATCCGTCGTCGAACGGTCGCCAGGCCGTCGGGCGGATCGGGCTGCGTCATACGTTCTGAGCGAGCGTGCGCCGGGGCAGGCTTCCGCCGTTCCGGAAGCCTGCCCCGGCGGCGCATCGGCGATCGATACACTGCCCGCCCGTCGCGCAGTCACGTGACGGCACGTTGCCCACCGGCCCCGGGGCCGGCGCAACGGACGGGCACGCCGCCTCAGTTCGGCAGGCTGATCACCTGCTGCTCGTCCTCGAGCAGTTGCGTCAGCGACCCATGCAGACGCTCGAGGCTCTGCGGTGGCAGCGCGAAACTCGCCCAGCCAAGGCCGGTGTGCCGCAGCAACAGCACGGCACCGCCGTACAGCGGATGGCGTTCCGCATACCAGCACGGGTCCATTTCCGTCACGAACTGCTGCGCGCGCGGCGGCATCTCGGGCACCGCCGGCTGCATCGATGCACGCAGCAGGCTCAGATACTGGATGACCGCATCGACGTCCTCCGGATCAAGCACCGCGGCGCCACGTTCGATCGACACCAGCACCACCGGCTTGCCGTGCTCCTGGATCATCTTGATACTCAGCGGCTGCGTCATTTCTCGCGTTCCTTGTAGCGACCTGTCTCGTCCTATTATCGGCAGCCGCGCCACGCGCCCACCTGAAGATTTGGTGTCGCTTCATGAAGTTTTTTTTAGATGCCGGACGACGCCGCGAAGCCGTTCAGCGCGTGCCCGAGCAGCGCATGCCCTCGCCTCTCCCGCTGCTTCCTTAAACGAAATTTCATCCGATCCGCGTGGTTTTTTAAGCGTCCGCGGCGGGCCCGCCTCCCATAATCGGCTCGCTACCTCGCCTGCTACGCGTAGCAGGATGCGCCGATCGATCCTCGTCGGCGCAGGCCTCCGGTCAATCCCACTTTCCGCAGACCATGAATCAACTGCAAGCGATGCGCGTCTTCACGCGCGTAGTCGAGTTGTCGAGTTTCAATCTCGCCGCCCGCCAGCTCGGGATGTCGGCCGCCGCGGTCACGCGCAGCGTCGGCATGCTCGAAGCGCATCTGAACATGCGCCTGCTGAACCGGACGACCCGCAGCCTGTCGCTCACCGAGACCGGCCGCGAATACCTCGACGGGTGCCGCACGATCATCGAGAAGCTCGACGAGATCGAATCGAATCTCGTGCAGGCCACCCGTGACCCGCGCGGCACGCTGAGGATCGCCGCGTCGGCTACGTCCGTCGCGGCCGGTCTCGGCGCGCTGCTGTCGACGTATCGCGCCGACCATCCGCGTGTGCGCTTCGACGTGACGACGTTCGACACGCACGTCGACATGGTCGAAGGCGGCTACGACGTGTGCTTCTGCGACGATCGCCGCCTGATCAACGCGACCTTCGTGTCGCGGACGCTGATGAACGTGCGTGACGTGGTCGTCGCATCGCCCGAGTACCTTGCGCGCCACGGCAGGCCGAACGATCCGGTCGAACTGAACGAACATAGCCTGCTGACCGTGTCGAACGGCACCGCCCGCAGCTGGGAGTTCTCGGATGTCGACGGCTCCTACCGCGTCTATACCGGCAACGCACTGGCGTCGACCGGCAGCATGATGGTGCGGCTCGCGGCACTCAATCACATGGGCATCACGCAGCTGCCGCAGCCGCTCGTCGCCGACGATCTCGCGCGCGGCACGCTGCTGCCGCTGCTCGAGCGCTACGAAGTCAACGGCGGCCCGCGTTGCGTGTCGATGCTTTATCCCAGCCGCAACTATCTGTCGACGAAGGTGCGCAGCTTCATCGACTACGTTGTCGACCACTACCGCGCGCCCGAGCGCGCAGCCGCGCGGCTCGCCGCTGCGTGACGCCACCCGGTCCGCTTCGTCGATGACACACATCCTCACGATCGAAGACGATCCGCTGATCGCGGATCATATCTCGCAGACGCTGCGCGCCGCCGGCCACCAGGTCGACGTCGCGCGTACCGGCCGGGACGGCATGGCCAAGGCGATGAGCGCCGACTACGACGTCGTCACGCTCGACCGCATGCTGCCCGATCTCGACGGCCTCACGATCCTCGCAACGATGCGCGGCGTCGGACTCGACACGCCGGTGCTCGTGATGAGTGCCATGTCCGATGTCGACCAGCGCATCCAGGGGCTCCGCGCGGGCGGCGATGACTATCTCGTCAAGCCGTTCTCGCTCGACGAGATGTGCGCGCGCATCGAGGTGCTGATCCGCCGGCGACCGCGCGGCCCGCAGGTCGAGACGGTGCTGCGCACGGGCGAGCTCGAACTCGACCTGGTCCGGCGCCGCGTCACGCTCGGCGGCCGCGAACTCGCGCTGCTGCCGACCGAATGGCGCGTGCTCGAATTCATGATGCGCCACGCCGGGCGCGTGCTTACGCGCACGATGATCTTCGAGGCCGTGTGGGGCTGCCGCTTCGATCCGGGCACGAACCTGATCGACGTGCACGTCGGCCGCCTGCGCAAGAAAGTCAACCGGCCCGGCGCCGCGCCGCTGATCCGCACGATCCGCGGCTCGGGCTACATGCTCGGCTGAATCCGGCCGCCGCCACCTAAAACTTGTTTCATCTTTTTAGCGACCGGCTGTTAGGGGCCGCTCCGCAGAATGCGGTCATCGGTGGCGCGCCGGTGTATTCCCGACGCCGCGCGCCGCCGGCTCTTCTTCACGACGCTTTTGAACGGAGCAGCACCCCATGCTGAAAATTGTCCGGCTCGCGCTCACCCGGCCCTATACGTTCGTCGTGCTGGCGCTGCTGATCCTGATCGCAGGTCCGCTCGCGGCAGTGCGCACGCCCATCGACATCTTCCCGGATATCCGCATTCCGGTGATCAGCGTCGTCTGGAACTATTCCGGCCTGCAGCCGGACGACATGTCCGGCCGCATCGTCACGTACTACGAGCGCACGCTCGGCACGACGGTCAACGACATCCAGCACATCGAATCGCAGTCGTTCCGCAGCTTCGGCATCGTGAAGATCTTCTTCCAGCCAACCGTCGACATCCGCACGGCCACCGCGCAGGTCACGTCGATCTCGCAGACCGTGCTCAAGCAGATGCCGCCCGGCACCACGCCGCCACAGATCCTCAACTACAACGCGTCGACCGTGCCGGTGCTGCAGATCGCGCTGACCAGCAACACGCTCGACGAGCAGAAGCTGGAGGACTACGCGGAGAACTTCATCCGCCCGCAGCTGCTGTCGGTGCCCGGCGTGGCGATTCCCACGCCGTACGGCGGCAAGGCGCGCGAGGTGCAGATCGACCTCGATCCGCAGGCGCTGCAGTCGAAGGGGCTGTCGGCGCAGGACGTCGCGCACGCGCTCGCGCAGCAGAACCAGATCATCCCGGCCGGCACGCAGAAGATCGGCCGCTTCGAATACAACATCAAGCTCAACAACAGCCCGCTCGCGCTCGACGCGCTGAATGACCTGCCGATCAAGTCTGTCGACGGCACGACCATCACGATCCGCGACGTCGCGCACGTGCGCGACGGCTTCCCGCCGCAGAGCAACATCGTGCGCGTGGATGGCCACCGCGCGGTGCTGATGAGCATCCTGAAGAACGGCTCGGCGTCGACGCTCGACATCATCGCGGGCGTGAAGGCCAAGCTGCCGCTGATCGAGCAGACGCTGCCGCCAGGGCTGAAGCTCGTCACGATGGGCGACCAGTCGACCTTCGTGAACGGCGCCGTCAGCGGCGTCGCGCGCGAGGGCATCATCGCCGCCGCGCTGACCTCGCTGATGATCCTGCTGTTCCTCGGCTCGTGGCGCTCGACGCTGATCATCGCGGCGTCGATCCCGCTGGCCGTGCTGTCGGCGATCGCGCTGCTCGCGGCCACCGGCGAGACGCTCAACGTGATGACGCTCGGCGGCCTCGCGCTCGCGGTCGGGATTCTCGTGGACGATGCGACGGTGACGATCGAGAACGTGAACTGGCACCTCGAACAGGGCAAGGACACGCGCACCGCGATCGTCGACGGCGCGAAGCAGATCGTGATGCCGGCGCTGGTCTCGCTGTTGTGCATCTGCATCGTGTTCGTGCCGATGCTGATGCTCGACGGCATCTCGCGCTTCCTGTTCGTCCCAATGGCGAAGGCCGTGATCTTCTCGATGATGTCGTCGTTCGTGCTGTCGCGCACCTTCGTGCCGATGCTCGCGCAATACCTGCTCAAGCCGCACGCGTCGGCCGGCCATGCGTCAGGCGAACTCGCCGCGATCATGGATTCGCACGCGGGCCATGCCGGCGCGCACGACGCGCCGCCGTCGCGCAATCCGCTGGTGCGTTTCCAGCGCGCGTTCGAGCGCCGCTTCGAGGCCGTGCGCGCGTCGTACCGGATCCTGCTGGGCCTCGCGCTCACGCGCCGCAAGCCGTTCGTCGTCGCATTCCTGTGCGTGGTGGCCGCGTCGTTTCTGCTCGCGCCGTGGCTCGGCCGCAACTTCTTTCCGGCCATCGACTCGGGCGAGATCTCGCTGCACGTGCGCGCGCCGGTCGGCACGCGCGTCGAGGAAACCGCCGCCGAGTTCGACCGCATCGAGAACACGATCCGCGGCGTGATCCCGCCCGCGCAGCTGGGCGAGGTGATCGACAACATCGGGTTGCCGAAGAGCGGGATCAACCTGACCTACAACAACAGCGGCACGCTCGGGCCGCAGGACGGCGACATCCTGATCTCGCTGTCGAAGGACCACGCACCGACCGCCGGCTACGTGCGCCAGCTGCGCGAACGGCTGCCGCGCGCGTATCCGGGCACCACGTTCTCGTTCCTGCCCGCCGACATCGTGAGCCAGATCCTCAACTTCGGCGCACCGGCCCCGGTCGACCTGCAGGTCGCCGGCCCCAACCAGCAGGCGAACCTCGCGTATGCGCGCGAGCTCTACCGCAAGCTGCGCCTGATCGCCGGTGTCGCCGATCCGCGTATCCAGCAGGCCAGCACTTACCCCCAGTTCACGGTGGCGGTGGACCGCACGCGCGCCGACCAGCTCGGCATCACCGAGCAGGACGTGACGAACTCGGTGGTCGCGACGCTGGCCGGCACCAGCCAGGTCGCCCCGACCTACTGGCTCAACCCGCGCAACGGCGTGTCCTATCCGATCGTCGCGCAGACGCCGCAGTACAAGATGACCACGCTGTCGGCGCTGCAGAACCTGCCGGTCACCGGCGCAAGCGGCCAGTCGCAGCTGCTAGGCGGTCTCGCCACGATCACGCGCGGCGTCGGCAACGCGGTGGTGTCGCACTACAACATCGAGCCGCTGTTCGACATCTACGCGACCACCCAGGGGCGCGATCTCGGCGCGGTCGCGGCCGACATCGGCGGCATCGTGAAGGCCACCGCGAAGGATCTGCCCAAAGGCTCGACCGTCACGCTGCGCGGCCAGGTGCAGACCATGAACGGCGCGTTCGCCGGCCTGCTGCTCGGCCTCGTCGGCGCGATCGCGCTGATCTACCTGCTGATCGTCGTGAATTTCCACTCGTGGGCCGACGCGTTCGTGATCGTCTCGGCGCTGCCTGCCGCACTGGCCGGCATCGTCTGGATGCTGTTCACCACGCACACGCCGCTGTCGGTGCCGGCGCTCACCGGCGCGATCCTGTGCATGGGCGTGGCCACCGCGAACTCGATCCTCGTCGTCAGCTTCGCGCGCGAGCGCCTGGCCGAAACCGGCAACGCACTGGCGTCCGCGCTCGAAGCCGGCTTCACGCGGTTCCGCCCGGTGCTGATGACCGCGCTCGCGATGATCATCGGCATGGCGCCGATGGCGCTCGGCCTCGGTGACGGCGGCGAGCAGAACGCGCCGCTCGGCCGCGCCGTGATCGGCGGCCTCGCGTGCGCGACGATCGCGACGTTGTTCTTCGTTCCCGTCGTGTTCAGCCTCGTGCATCGGCGCGACGGGCTGAAGCACGACGCTTCCCGCGCTTCCTCCCCTTCCGCGTCCGGAGCTTCCCATGTCCACTGAGATCGATATCAAGTCGCCGAAACGGCTGCCCAACCTCAAGCTCGTCGCCACGGTCACCGCGCTGATCGCGGTCGGCATCGTGGCCACCGGCATCATCGGCCGCGCGCATGCGAAACAGGCGATGACGACCTGGTCCGCCGAACAGGCCGTGCCGACCGTGGTCGCGTACACGCCGTCGACTGGCGCCGACGGCGCCACGCTGGTGCTGCCCGGCCACCTGTCCGCGTTCGAGAGCGCGCCGATCCATGCGCAGGTGTCGGGCTACCTGCATGCGTGGTACACCGATATCGGCGCGCACGTGAAGTCGGGGCAACTGCTCGGGCTGATCGACACGCCCGAGCTCGACCAGCAGTTGCAGCAGGCGCGTGCCGATCTGCAAAGCTCGCTCGCCAACGAAAGACTCGCCGCCTCCACGGCCGCGCGCTGGACCAAGATGCTCGCGCAGGATTCGGTGTCGCAGCAGGAAACCGACGAGAAGACCAGCGACCTCGCCGCCAAGCAGGCGATCGTCGCGGCCAACGAGGCCAACGTGCGGCGCCTCGACGCGCTGGAGGCGTTCAAGCGCATCGTCGCGCCGTTCGACGGTGTCGTGACCGCGCGCAAGACCGACATCGGCCAGCTGATCTCGGCCGGCGGCGGCACGGGCCCCGAGCTGTTCGCGGTGTCCGACGTGCATCAGATGCGCGTGTACGTGAGCGTGCCGCAGAACGAGGCGGCCGCGATCCGCCCCGGCATGACGGCCACGCTGACCGTACCCGAACATCCGGGCGAGACCTTCCATGCGACGCTCGCCGACACCGACGACTCGATCGCCGATTCGACCGGCACGCTGCTCGTGCAGTTGATGGTCGACAACCGCGACGGCAAGCTGATTCCGGGCGAATACACCGAAGTGCATTTCGCACTGCCGGCCGGCGGCAGCCACGTGCTGACGATCCCGGCCAGCTCGCTGATCTTCCGGCAGGCCGGCCTGCAGGTCGCCGTGGTCGGCAAGGACAATCGCGCGGTGCTCAAGCCCGTGACGGTCGCGACCGACCTCGGTACGCACGTGCAGATCGCGACCGGCCTCGCACCGGACGATCGCGTGATCGACAACCCACCCGACTCGCTGGCCGCGGGCGACCCGGTCAGGCTGGCGGCGCCGGCCCGCACCGTCGCATCGGCCGCGCACGACACGGAGCGTGCGAATGGCTAACCGGCTTCGGCTCTGCGCGCTGCTCGCCGGCGTCGCGTTCCTCTCCGCATGCTCGTTCGCGCCCACCTATCGCGCGCCGCAGACCGCGCTGCCTGCCAGCTTCAAGGAAGCGGGCGGCTGGCAGGCCGCGAAGCCGGCCGACCGGATCGCACGCGACGGCTGGTGGCAGGCCTTCCGCGATCCGGTGCTCGACCGGCTCGAAGCGCAGGTGGCCGCAGCCAACCCCGACGTGGCCGCTGCCGTGGCCCGCCACGACGAAGCGGCCGCGCTGTTCGACGAGGCGCGCTCGGGGCTGTTCCCGACCATCGGCCTCGGCGCGCAGGTCTCGAGCAACCGGCAATCGGCCATGCGGCCGCTGCGCGGCTCGAACCAGCCGAACGTCTATGGCGCCAACACGCTCGACGCCGGCTTCGACTACGACCTCGACCTGTGGGGGAAAGTCCGCAACGAAGTCGCAGCCGGGCGCGCCGACGCGCAGGCCAGCGCCGACGATCTCGCGTCGGTGCGGCTAAGCCTGCAGGCCAGCCTCGCGAACGCGTACTTCAACCTGCGCGGGCTCGACCAGCAGCAACAGTTGCTGGCCGACACGATCGACACCTACCAGCGCGCGCTGCAACTGACGATGAGCCGGCATGCAGGCGGCATCGCCTCCGATCTCGACGTCTCGCGCGCGCAGACGCAGCTCGATTCGGCCCGCGCGTCGGCCGAGGACGTGCGGGCGCGCCGCGCGCTCTACGAGCACTCGATCGCAACACTCACGGGCGTGCCGGCGTCGTCGTTCGCGCTGACGCCGGCCCTGGACGCCGCGTATCTGCCGACGATCCCGGCCGGCCTTCCCTCCACGCTGCTGCAGCGGCGCCCCGACGTCGCGGCCGCCGAGCGCCGCATGGCGGCCGCCAACGCGAAGATCGGCGTGGTGCGCGCGGCGTTCTTCCCCGACATCACGCTCGGGCTGATCGGCGGATACCAGAGCTCGGGCCTCGGCCACTGGCTCAGCGCGCCGAACGAGATCTGGTCGATCGGGCCCAGCCTCGCGCTGACGCTGTTCGACGGCGGCCGCCGCCAGGCGCTCACCGACCAGGCACACGCGAAACTGGCCGAGAACGGCGCGCAATATCGCGCGGTCGTGCTCGCTGCGTGCCAGCAGGTGGAAGACAACCTCGCGCTCATGCATCACCTCGGCGACGAAGCCGCTCGCGAACAGGAGGCGCTCGATGCGGCCGAGCGCACGCTGCAGCTGTCGATGTCGCGCTATCGGGACGGCGTCGTCAGCTATCTGGACGTGGTGACCGCGCAGACCACCGAGCTCAACACGAAGGTCGCGATGCTGGAACTGGACACGCGCCGGCAGTTGGCGGCGGTGGGGTTGATCGCCGCGCTGGGCGGCGGGTGGTCGACGGAGGAAGCCGCATCCGGCGCGCAAGCACCGGCCGCGACGCCGGCCCGTTCCACGACCTGAATCCCTCGCGACACGCAGCAGGCGTGTCGCATTTCAAGGCACCCGTCGCGATGACGGGTGCCGTCTTTTTACGTGGCTTCCGCCGCTCAGAACTTGTGACGGATGCCGGCCGCGACCACGGCCTGGCGATCGTTGCCCGACGCGGCGAGGTTGAAGATCCCCGCGTTGCCGAGCACCGCGACGCCGTCCGCTCCCGTCACGCGCTGGTACACGCCTTCGAGATAGAGGTCGGTGCGGCGCGACAGCGCGTAGTCGGCCTGCAGCATGAACTGGTTCCACTTCGGTGCGATGCTGCGACCCGCATCGTCGAAGCGGCCCTGCGTGAACGTATAGGAACCGCCCAGCGAGAACGCCGGCGTCAGGAAATAGCGCGCATTCAGTTCGTAGTTGCTGAACGTCAGCAACTGGCCGTTCACGGTGCCGTACGCGCCGCCTTGCGACAGTTCGCGCGGATCGTTCAGGATCGTTCTCGTGTAGACGAAGCCGACCGTCGCATGGTCGAACGCGTAGTGCGCACCGGCGCCGAACGTGCGCCAGCGGCCGCCGACCAGCATCGCGTCGCCATCCGAGCTGCTCAGCGAACCGCCGGTGTTCTGCGGCGCGTTCACGCCGCCCGGCTGGTTCGACTGCAGGTACGCGACGGCGAAATCGACCGGGCCGTTCACGTACTGCGCGCCGACGCTGTACGCGTTGTTGTTGCCGGCCCCGCCGCCCTGGTTGCTGAAGCCGTACGCGCCGCCGAACGAGAAGCCGCCGTAGTCCGCGCTGCGGAACTTCACCGCGTTGTTCATCCGCGTGTCGTTGGCGAGGTTGTCGTTGTCGTACGGATGGTCGGCGATGTTGCCGCCGAATCCCGAGCCCGTTGCCGACAGCGGCGCGACGAAGTCGACCAGGAAATCGTACTGGCGGCCGAGCGTCACCGTGCCCCATTGGCGGCTCGACAGGCCGACCCATGCTTGGCGGCCGAACTCGTCGCCGCCGTTGCCGAACTTGCCGTTCGCGACGTTGAAGCCGTTCTCGAGGGTGAACACGGCAGCCAGGCCGCCGCCGAGATCCTCGTTGCCGCGCAGCCCCCAGCGCGACGTGCTGACGTTGCCGCTCTGGACGCCGTAGGCCGGGCCGGCACCGGCCGACGATTTCTGGTTGCTGATGTAGTCCAGGCCCGCGTCGATCGTGCCGTACAGCGTGACGCTGCTCTGCGCATGGGCCGTGCCCGCAAGCAAGCACGCGATCGCCGCCGGGATTGCCAGATATTTCTTCATGATGGTTTCGCTAGAGTGGATCGGTCTTCTCGCATCGCCGGCCAGTGTGGGATGGCCGGTCCGTCCGCGATGCGATGGCGCACAATTTAGGCAGCGGGCATGACAGCGCCGTTATCGAAACGGCCTGAAAAATGAAACCTTCTTCATGTTCACGACGCGCCGGTTTCATGTCCGCCCGACAGCCACGTCAGCGCATGAATTTCTTTTCACGTTGCGCATGCCGATCCGCTAGCCCCGCTCCTCTATGCTTGTCCTCAACCCGATGCGCGGCATTCACACGCCGCGCAGGGGATCACCCCAGTCAATCATCATGAGGACTCCGAATATGAAAACCGCTAACATCGTCGCCGCCGCCATGCTCGCCGCCATCGGCACGCTGTCCGTTCCCGCGTTTGCGCAGGTCAGCGGCCAGCCGACGCAGATGTCCCCGGCCGCCACCAAGGACGGCGTGCCCGGCACACAGGCTGCCGGCGAATGGGTGCCGCCGTACGGCCAGGCGATTCACGAGAAAACGCGCGCGGAAGTCTACGCCGAGCTCGTGCGTGCCGAACAGGACGGGCAAATCAAGTACCTGGACTCCACGCTCTACTCGCATTGATGCGGGCCGGCGTGCGGCCGGGCGCGGCGCCCGGCTCACGCCGCCCGCGCCGCCCGCGGCAACACCTCCCCTTCACCGACTCGCCCGCCATTCATGAAGCTTCGCCCCTTGCTCATCCGCTCGACCCGCGTCGCGCTCGTCGCGATCGCCGTCGGCGTCGTGCTGTCCGGCTGCGCCGCCGCGCAGCCCGACGGCCCCGGCGATTGCGTCGGCCCGCCCGATTTCTGCGTACCGTTCTTCGGTTCGTAAACGGACGAAGGGCGCGCTGCCGGCGGCAGCGCGCCCTTCGTATCCGCGGCGCGGCGCGAGCCGTACCCGCACGCTCATGCGTCCGTCAGCGTCACCTGGTAGCCGTAACGGCTCACCGTATCGATCCGCACGCCGGGCAGATGCCGCTCGAGCTTGCGGCGCAGCCGCGACACCACGAGATTGACGCTCGACGGATCGACGTCCTCCTTGTCCTGCCACACGTAGCGGATCAGCTGCTCGCGCGGCACCGGCGCATTCGGATGGCGCATCAGGCATTCGAGCAGCAGGCATTCGCGGCGTGTCACAGCCAGGCGCAGCTTGCCGTCCTTGAGTTCGCGCGCGAGCGTCTCGAGGGCAGACACCGCCGCGACCGGGCCTTCCGTGTCGCGCGCGCCGGCCAGCCGCTGCAACGCCTGCAGGCGCTCGTGCAGCTCGATGAACGAATATGGCGCACCGAAGCATGCGTCGGCGCCCGCACGCAGCATGCGGATGCGCTCGCGCGCCGACGCCGGGCCGATCAGCACCACCAGCGCCGCACCGCGGCCTTCCGCAGCAAAACGCGGCAGCATCGCGATCAGCGCGGCGTCGCTGCCGGGTTCGAAGGCCATCGCGACGATCGCGTCGAACGCCTCCTGCGACGCGAGGAACAGGCCGTCGCGCAGATCGTCGGCGCGCTGCAGGCTGTGTCCGCTCTCCTGTAGCGCCTTGTGCAGCCACGACGCTTCAGGATGCGGCGAAGTCACGAGCAGGACGCGCATCGTCAACGGGCCTCGCAGCGGAAATACGCGGGCCCGTGCAGCCTGATCCGGACGGCCGTCATGCCAGCGACCTCGGCCAGCATTCGATCGTCACGCGCGTGCCGGGCTCGGCATTGCCGATGCGCAGCGTGAAGTCGTGCACGTTGATGACCGCCGACACAATGCTCAGCCCGAGCCCGGCGCCGGCGAGATGCCCGGTCCGGCGGCTACGGTAGCGGTGCTGCAGCACCGCCTCGCGCTCGTTGGCCGCGATGCCGGGGCCGTTGTCTACCACGTCGATGCGCGGACCGGACGGCGTGTCGTGAAGCTCCACGCGCACGGTGTCGCCCGACGTCGTGTACTTGAGCGCGTTGTCGAGCAGATTGGTGAGCGCCTCGAACAGGAGCGCACGATCGCCGTGGATCCGTGCGACGGACTCGACGCGCACCACGAACTGAATCGATCGACTGTCCGCGAGCGGCTCGAACAGTTGCCCGACGTCCGTGACGAGATCCTCCAGCACCACTTCCGCGAACCCGCCGCGCCGCTGCAGCGAACCGATTTCGGCAATCCGCAGCATCGCGCGAAAGCGGCTGAGCAGCACGTCGGTCTCGTTGCGCGCCCGCGCGACGACGCTCGCCAGCGCCGCATCGTCGAGACGGTCCGCCCGTTCCGCCGCGTGCGCGAGCAGGGTGTGCACGTGCGCGAGCGGCGTGCGCAGGTCGTGCGCGATACCGTCGCAGACGCCCTTCACCTCGTTCATCAGGCGCTCGACTTCCTCGAGCATGTGGTTGACGAGATGAGACAGCAGGTCGATCTCGTCGTGCCCGCCGATCGGCAGCCGCTGCCCGAGGTCGCCCTGCGCGATGCGCTGCGTGATACGCCGCACTTCCTTCAGGCGCCGCATCTGCCGGACGCTGAGGATCAGCCCGCCGACGACGCCCGCGCCGAGGCAGAACAGCCCGCCGCCGACCAGCGCCTGTATGATCGCCGCGCGGATCCGCAGGATGTGCGTGAGGTCACGCCCGAGCACCAGGATGTCGCCGTTGGCGCGCCGCTCCGCCATCGTGCGGACGACCGGCGGAACCTGATCGCCGGCGATCGTCATCGTGTGATCGAGCGTCACGCCGTTGCGATTCAGGCGGATGCCGTCGGGCAGCGCCAGCACGTCGCCAGCGATATGCTTGCCGTCGGCGGTGAACAGCCCGTAGTAGTTGGTGTGCATCCGCTCGCGCTCGATCCGCTGGTGAATGGCGGCAGGAAGCTGGCCGTCCTGGATCGAGTCGAAGTAAAGCATCTGCCAGTCGATCACCACATCGGTTTCACGCTCCATGTCGTGCGTGATCACCGATGCAATGAAACCGAGCAGCAACATGACCGAGATGGAAAACGTCACGGCATAGACGGACACGAGCCGGAACGTACTGGAGTACCAGCGCCGCTTCGGCGCCGGCTGGACGTGATGCGTGGAGGACGTCAAGGCAGCAGGCTCAACCAAGAATGTAACCGGCACCGCGTACCGTCTGGATCATCTGCTTCGCATCGGGCGGATCGATCTTCTTGCGCAGCCGGCCCATGTGCACTTCGATCAGGTTGGTACCGGGATCGAAGTGATAGCCCCAGACGGCCTCGAACAGCATCGTACGCGTGATGGTCTGCCCGGCATTGCGCATCATGTATTCGAGCACGCGGTATTCGGTCGGCAACAGCGCGATCTCCTCGCCGTCGCGAAACACCTTGCGCGAGATCAGGTCGAGCCTCAGCGGCCCGACGGTCAGCGTCGTGTCGAACGGCGCGGGCGCCGCCTGGCTGCGGCGCAGCAGGACCTCGAGGCGCGCGGCCATTTCCTCGGGATCGAACGGCTTGGTCAGATAGTCGTCGCCGCCCGCGCGCAGGCCGCGAACGCGTTCGTCGACATCGCCGAGCGCGCTCAGCATCAGCACCGGCGTGCGCACGCCGACGCTGCGCATCGTGGTCAGGATCGTGAGGCCATCGACGACTGGCAGCATCCGGTCGAGCGTGATCACGTCGAATTCGCTGCCGAGCGCGCGGGCCATGCCGTCGCGTCCGTTGGCGACCCATTCGACCGTAAAGCCGCGGCCTGTCAGCTCTCTTACGATTTCATTCGCGGTGATTTCGTCGTCTTCGATCGTGAGGACGTGCGCCATGGCCGCACCGTTCGCGGCCGGCTTGTTGGGCAGGGCCGGCGCGTTACCCGGGGAAACTGATGATGCCATATACGATTCTCGTCTTCATCGAAGGGATGCATGCGCTTCGACACCCGACGGCCGAACGCGCTCGGATGGAGACTACACGCGCGCGCGTAAATCGTGCGCGTCGACTTCATGAAGAAAATTTCATATACGGCGACATCGCGGCCTCGCCGTAGCCGTCCCGGGCGGGCATCCGGAATATTGCGACACGATGCCGCACCACCCTCGGCAATCGTGCACGATGCCGGAAATCAGCCGCGTTGCGGTGGGGCAGCCGGCTTGCCGACCCGTTGCGATGCGACGCGATGCGCGGCATCTTCCGCACGATTCAGGCGCTCGGCTTTCGCATGCGCGAGCGTCACGTCGGCAATCGCGAGCCCTGCTCCCTGCACCTTCGCGAACGCCAGCACCGGTGAGCACGCCAGTGCAACGAGCATGGTCACCCTGACCGTCGTTGTTTTCATTGGATCCCCTCCATGTCAGGCCGCGCCGTGCGCAGCGCCGATTGATCACCGGCTCGACGATACGCCCGCGCCGCTAACCGTTCGACAGCACGCACATGAATGTTTGTTTAACGTCCGATGCGGGCGAACACAGGCGCCTCCACACGTGCCTTACCGCATAAAACTTGTTTCATTTTCGCGCTGCCGTTTCGCTAGCCCGCGGCGCCTAACCTTCGTCGTGCAGTCGACGTTGGCCTCCCACCGTACGGCTCATTCCCAACGCTTCCCTGGAGTCGAAGATGAATCATCCCGCCCGTTACCTCGCCTGTGCCGCCCTGCTCGTGCTGAGCGTTTCCGCGCACGCCGCACCGAAGCTCACGCCGGCGCAATGCCACGACTATCCGTTCGTCCATACGAAAGGCCCGGTCTCCCATCGGCAACTGATCAACGAGCTGAACGAGCTGGAATCCGTCGGCTACAACCCGTCGTCGGGCGACGAGAGCAGCTATCCGGACGATATCGATTCGGCCCAGGCGCGCCTGATGCAGGAGTATCAGAAGGATTGCGCGGGCGCGGCCAATACGGTCGCATCGAACGGCAACTGACGCGCGACCGGCAACCGATCTCCGACTTTGCGCGCGCGCCTCGCGGCCGTGCGCTTTTTTTTTTTATCTGCCCGGATGTGCAGTCATGGATGACTGGTTTGCCTGGCCGCTTCGCGCGCGAGACGAATGCCGATCTGGCAGGGATCGACATGGCCCGATTCGGCCCCGTGCGCCGCCCGTCGAATCATTGATTCTTCTATCGACTCCCCGCTCAAATGTCCGGATCCGGAATCCGCGCCGACTGGATCACGACCAGCGTGTCCCCCGCCTCGATCCTGCACGGCGGATCCTCGTAGAACGAAAGAATCTTCCCGCACCGATCGAGCCCGACGACGATCGCGCCCGGCACGACGTTCGTCATGCAGCCGATCTCGTGCGGCAACGCCTCGCGCTCCAGCAGCGTCGCGCGGCCGCGCGTCGACAGCATGTCGTTCACGAACGGCACGATATAGCGGCTATGCACGGCATCCGCGAGCAGCAGCGCGCCGATCTTCGTCGACGACACGATCACGTCGGCGCCCGCCTGCCGCAATTGCCGCTGGTACAGGTTCTCCTGGATCCGCACGACGATCTTCGTATCGGGCGCGATGCTGCGCACCGACAACGTGAGCAGGATCGCGGTCGGATCGTCGGTCACCGAAATGATCACGGCCTTCGCTTCACGCACCTGTGCCTGCTGCAGCAGATCCTCGTGCGCGGGATCGCCGAGCAATCCCGCCACGCCGAGCGACGTCGCGGCCTCGATCGCCTGCTGCTGCGAATCGATCACGATGAGCGTCGCCGGATCGACGCCGCTCTCGAGCAGTTCGCGCACCGCGATCGAGCCGGACAGGCCATAGCCGCAGACGACGATGTGATCGGACAATTGTTTCTGCAGGCGTTTCATGCGGAATTCCTCGATGACGCGCTGGATCACGAACTGATACGCCGTGCCCAGGAAAATGAACCAGATGACGATGCGGATCGGCACGATGAAGAACGCATCGATCAGGCGCGCCCGCGCGGTGACGGGCACGATGTCGCCATAGCCGACCGTCGCGACCGTGACCATCGTGAAGTACACCAGATCGGCGACGGTCATCGGCGTGCTCTTGGTCGAATCGCGCAACCCGTCGCGATCGAGATACAGCACGAGAAACGCGAGCGTGCACAGCAGCACGACCGCGCCGATACGGAACAGCAGCGTGCGCCGCGGCGACGTCGCGGGACGCGTGAACAGCGTGCGCGCACGCGGCGCCTGCCACGGATTGCGGGCGCGACGCAGGCGTGAGCGCAACGAGCGGCGCTGGGCGGAGGGCGAAGCCAACGGGGGAATCTCCTGAAGGATGCGGGCTCGATTCTACGATGGGTCGGCCGCGGCCGGCCGACGTCATCGCGCCGGCTCGTTCGCTACAGCATGCTGCGCGGCCGCACCATCGTGCCGTCGACGAAGCGCTGCGCGCGAAACGCCGACAGGTCGAGCGACGGTGCGCCCGTGTCGATCCATTCGGCAAGCAGCCGCCCGACGATCGGCCCCATCGCGAAACCATGGCCGCAGAACCCCGTCGCAATCGCCAGCCCGGACGGCGCGCCCGGCGCATCGATCACCGGTATGCCGTCGGGCAGCACGTCGATCAGGCCGGCCCAGGCCTCGACGATCTGCGCGTCCTTCAGCGCGGGAAAGATCGCCTTGAGCTTCGCGAGCGCGCGCGGCGCATGCGCGCGATTCGGCTGCGGCTGCGGATCGCGCGGCTCGATCGGCCCGGTCGCCCCGTTGATGCGGGCAAGCGCATCGCGCCATGCGGCCCCGTTCAGATGCAGCCGGAATTTGTCGCGCTGCGACCAGAACTCCGGCCAGAACACGCTCAACCCGCGCAAGTGGCCGAGCGTCAGGTCGACGTCGACCTGCATGTCGTCGGCAAGATTGATCGCACCGTTCTTGCGCTGCCGGATGCCGAGCCCGTGCCCCCACACCGTCGACGCAGACACCGGCGGCACCACGTTGGTGCGCATGCAGGTGCCGCGCACGGCCTGTTGAGGGAGCCGGATGCCGACGCCATCGAGCAGCCGGAAGCTGGTCGCGCCGGCCGCGCAGATCACGCGCCGCGCGCGGATCGTGCCGCGCTCGGTCACGACGCCGACCACCGCGCCGCCGGCCGTCTCGATCGCGGTCACGCCGCAGCCTTCGAAGAAACGCGCACCCGCCTCCGCGGCGCGCGCGGCGAACGCGGCGGCCACGCGACGCGGCTCGGCCTGCCCGTCGGTCGCGGTGTACAGCCCGCCGAGCGTGCGTGCGTCCGGCGAAAGGCCGCTGACGCGCTCGTCGATCTGCGCGCGCGTCAGCGTACGCGTGTCGAGCCCGTGCTCGCGCGCGACGGCGAGCCACGCGTTGAACGACGCCCAGTCCGTTTCGTTGTCCGCAATATAAAGACAGCCGCCCTGCCGCCATTCGAGATCGAAACCGAGGGTTTCCTCTAACTCCTCCCAGATCTTCATGCCGGCCATCATCAGCGGCACCTCGGCCGCTTCGCGCCCCTGCTGCCGCACGAAGCCCCACGCACGGGTCGACTGCTGTCCGGCGATGCGCGACTTGTCGAGCACGACGGCCTTCAGGCCGCGCAGGCCCAGGTAATACGCGGCTGCGCAGCCCATGATGCCGGCGCCGGCGATCACGACGTCGGCTTCAAGCGGGAATGGCGTGTCGGCGAGGGTCAGGGCATCATGCAGCGGATAGGTTGTCGTCATTGTTTCCTGTCAGGCGTCAATGCATTCGAATGTGGGCGGCGGCGGTAACGTCGTGACACACCTTTCACACAAACGCACCTTTCACCACGCTGAATAACGACCATTTTGCGGTAAAGTTATCTTTTCTGCGCGTGGCCGGTCGGCTCGCCCCTGGACGTCATGAAGACTGTCCGTCGAGACTGCCGCAAGGCGTCGTTCTGAACGTCACGATCCGTTCCCGTAGCATGACCACTGAAGCAATCACCACGGATTCCCTCGCGGTTGCCGAGCGCGTGCGCGAGCTGATGACCCGCAACGGCATCGGCAAGCGCCAGCAGACCACCGAGCTGTGCCGCATCCTCGACCTGAGTTTCTCGCAAGGCCACCGCAAGCTGCGCGGCAGCAGCCCCTGGACGCTCGCGCAGATCAAGAAAGTCGCCGAAGCGTACGGCGAACCCGCCGCGCAGCTGTTCGGCGCGCAAACGCTCGACCCCGGCATGGTCGGCGCCTATTCTCAGGAAGCCGTCCTTTACGCGGGCGTCGCCGAGATTCCGTGCACCGCATGGATCGGCGCGCCGCTCGAAGCCGGCGCGCGCCCCGAATTCGTCGCGTACGAACAAAACGGCCGCTGGCGCGTGCTGCGCCACACCGGCGTGCTGTACCAGAACGCTTACGACGTGCACAAGATCGAGATCTATCCGCGCCGCGCGGAAAGCGACAAGCTCGTCGTCGCGGTGATCGACCCCGATCGCGTCAGCGCGACCGAGCTGTGCCGCTATCTCGAACGCCAGGGTTTCGCAACCGCCGCATTCGACGGCCTCGCGCCGTTCGTCGACGCGCTGCAGGGCCAGGCGTTCGACGCGGTCCTGACCGAATGGCTGTTCGACGACAGCACGGCCGCCACTGCGATCAAGGCCGTGCGCACGTCCGACAACCCGGGCGCGCCGATCTTCGTGCTGACCGGCGACCTGCTCACCGGCCGCGCGAGCGAAGCCGACATCAGCGAAGTGATCCGCGCGTTCGACGTCGTCTGCTACGAAAAGCCCGCGCGCATGGCAATCCTCAGCGCCGATCTCGCGAAACGGCTCGCCCGCGGATAAGCCCCCGGGCCGCTCCTCCTCCGGTCGGCCGGCGTCCGCGCGGCACGGCGGTCGTGAACAGGTGCATAGCTCAGTACAATAGCCGCACCCGTTCACGCCCACGCCGGCATCCGCCGCCCGACGCCATGGCCCGCCTCATCCCCGACGACTGGAAAAGCCTCGCCGCGACCGGCGCGGCCGAACGCGAGCGCGAAACGCTCGCCGCGCTCGAACACGCGCTGCCCGACAGCTACACCGTGTATCACGGCGTGCACTGGACCCGCGCCGACCAGGCGTTCTCGGTATTCGGCGAGGCCGCGTTCGTCGTCGTGAGCCCGGCCGGCCGCGTGCTGCTGATCGAGCAAAAGGCCGGCTTCCTGCGCGAAACGCCAAAGGGGCTCGTGAAGGTCTATCTGCAGAAGGAACGCAATGTCCCGATCCAGCTCGCGCGCACGCAGGAAACCCTGCATCGGCGCCTGACGGCCGCGCTCGGCGCGGGCGTCTACGGCGTCGAGGCGCTGCTGTACTGCCCCGACTACTCGATCCGCGACGCATCGATCGCCGGCGTCGCGGCCGACCGCATCGTCGATGCGTCGCGCAAGGCGCAGCTCGCGCAGGTGATCCTGCAGATCCTGCCCGAGGACGACGAGCATTTCCCGAACGCGCCGAAACTTCACCACTACCTCGCGGACGAGCTCGCGCTCACGCCCGACACGAGCGCGCTCGTCGGTCAGGCCGGCACGCTCGTCACTCGGCTGTCGGGCGGGCTCGCCGCGTGGGCGCGCCAACTCGAATTCACGCCGTTCCGGCTGCGCGTCACCGGCACGGCCGGCTCGGGCAAGACGCAGCTCGCCGTGCAGGCGATGCGCGATGCGGTCGCGGCCGGCAAGCGCGTGCTCTACGTGTGTTTCAACCGGCCGCTCGCCGACTACATCGCGCGCATCGCGCCGCCCGGCGCGAAGATCGCGAACTACCACCAGCTGTGCGACTGGGTCGCGCGCGACGGCGGCTATACACCCGACTTCCAGGTGCCCGGCGAATTCGAGCGGCTCGAGGCGCGCTTCGCGGCAACGCCGATTCCGGGGCACTGGCGCTTCGACGTGCTGGTCGTCGACGAAGGGCAGGATTTCCATGCACCATGGGCGGCCGCCCTGGAGCGCTTGCTGGCGCCGGACGGCGCATGGTGGTGGCTGGAAGATCCGCTGCAGAACCTGTACGTGCGCGAGCCCGTCGCGCTGCCGGGCTGGGTCACGCTGAAGGCACTCACGAACTACCGCAGCCCGCGCGACCTGCTCGAATTCGTGCGCGACATCGTCGGCCGGGTCGAGCCGCTGGCGGCCGAGCTGCGCTCGGGCAGCCCGTTCGACGGGTCGGATCCGTCTGTCTCGTCGTACGGGGAAGAAGGCGCGTCGGGAGACGCACTGGCCGACGCCTGCATCGACGCGACCAAGCGGGCGATCACGCACGCGCTGTCGCTCGGCTTCCGCAAGCAGGACATCGCGGTGCTGTCGTATCGCGGCCGCGAAGGCTCGGTGCTCGCGCCGCTCGATCAGCTCGGCCCGCACCGGCTCAAGAGCTTTACCGGCAAGTACGACCTGTTCGGCAATCCGGAGTATCGCGAAGGCGACGTGCTGCTCGATTCGATCTACCGCTTCAAGGGCCAGTCGGCACCGTGCGTGATCCTTACCGAGGTCGACTTCGACACGCTCGACGCGCGTGCCGCGCGCAAGCTGTTCGTCGGCGCGACGCGGGCGACGATGAAGCTGCTGATCGTCGCGTCGTCGCGCGCGGCCGCGCAACTCGCGGCCGTCTGACGTAACGGGCGGCCGGCAGGCGGGCAAGCGGCCGGCAGGCGGGCAAGCGCCCGCCCGTCGCCGCCCGCGATCGATCAGGCGACGCGGAACGCGCCGACCGCGCGGCGCAACCCGTCGGCCTGCTCTTCCAGCGATGCAGCCGCCGCCGCGGCCTGCTCGACGAGCGCCGCGTTCTGCTGCGACACCTGGTCCATCTGCGACACCGCGCGGTTCACCTGCTCGATCCCGTCGCGCTGCTCGTTCGACGCAGCCGCGATCTCCGTCATGATGCCCGTCACGCGGCCGATCGCCTGCTGGATGTCCTGCATCGTCGCGCCAGCCGTGCCGACGAGCCGCGAGCCGGTCGCGACGCGTTCCACCGATTCGCCGATCAGCGTGCGGATTTCCTTCGCCGCCGACGCCGAGCGTTGCGCGAGCGTGCGCACCTCGCCCGCGACCACCGCGAAGCCGCGGCCCTGCTCGCCCGCGCGCGCGGCTTCGACCGCCGCGTTCAGCGCGAGGATGTTGGTCTGGAACGCGATTCCCTCGATCGTGCCGATGATGTCGGCGACCTTCTGCGAGCTCTGGTCGATCTCGTTCATCGTACCGATCACTTCGCCAACCACCGTCGCGCCGCGCGTGGCGATCTCGCTCGCGGTATCCGCGCAGGCCTGCGCTTCCATCGCATTGTCAGCGTTCTGCTTCACGGTCGCGGTGAGTTGCTCCATGCTCGCGGCCGTCTGCTGCAGCGCGGACGCCTGTTCCTCGGTGCGCTGCGACAGGTCGGTGTTGCCTGCCGCGATCTGGTGCGTCGCCGTCGAGATCGCTTCGGAGCCCTGGCTGACCTGGCGGACCGTATCCGCGAGGCTGCGCTGCATGCCGGTCACGCCCTTGACCAGCTCGGCCATCTCGTCCCGCGACGACCAGCGCACTTCCGACGTCAGGTCGCCGTCCGACAGGCGGCGGAAGTGCGACAGCAGGCGGTTCACCGGCTGCGTGATCGCATAGTGCAGGCCGATCGCGCAGCCGAGGCACGCGGCCAGGCCGAATGCGATACCGGCGATCGCACCCGCGCGCATCCAGCCGTAATAAGTTTGCGCGGTGTCGTACACGTCCTTGCCGCGTGCGACCTGGTACGCATCGAGCGCATCGGTCGCCTGCGTGAGCGCGACCGACAGCGGCGGCGCAACCGACATCAGCAGCCGGTCGGCCTCGTCGCGACGGCCGTCGCGCACCGCGTCGATCATCGGCTTCAGCGCCTGCCCGATCAGCGCCTGGCGCGCGGCGTCGAGGCGGCTCGCGAGCGGGCCTTCGTCGCCGTCGTGCGGCATCGACGCGTAGCCGCGCCAGGCGGTGTCGGCCTTCGCGAGATAGCTCTCGGCCTTCTTGACGAGATCGGGCACTTCCGGCGCTTCCGGATGCAGCATCGCGCGGTCGAGCGTCGTGCGCACGATCGTCAGGTTCAGGCTGGCCGCCGACAGCGCGGTCTTTGCAGCCAGTTGCTGCGTATAAGCCTCGTCGAGCGCGCGGTTCGAGCTCTGCATGCCGGCGAGGCCAATCAGCCCCGACACGACGAGCAGCACGGCGACGAGGCCGAGCGTGGAGAAGATCCGCGTACGGATCGAGAAACGGGAAAACAGGGCGTTCAGGTTCATGACGGGACGTGAGCGGTGAAAAGTGCCGCGGCAATCGGTCCGCAGCACTCTGTATTACGGTTTGCCTGCAAAAAACTTGAGCCGGTCCCCGCTTTCCCCTGATCCCGGTCAATTTTCCAGGCCTGCAATCTCCTGTTACGGTTGCAACACATCGAGGCTGGGCAGAAATTGACCAGTCAACTATCTGTGGCTATAGTTCGACACAATTCCCTGCCATGGCAGATATCTCGATGACAACCGACACCCTCCTCACTTCGCCAGCCGCCGAAACGGCCCGCCGCGACGCGCCGACCGGGCTGATCGTCGGCGCGCTGCTGCTCGTCATGCTGCTGTCCGCACTCGACCAGACGATCGTGTCGACCGCGCTACCGACGATCGTCGGCGAGCTCGGCGGTCTCGACCAGTTGTCATGGGTGGTCACCGCGTACCTGCTCTCCTCCACCGTCGTGCTGCCGCTCTACGGCAAGCTCGGCGACCTGTACGGCCGCAAGATCGTGCTGCAAGCCGCGATCGTGCTGTTCCTGGCGGGCTCCGCGCTGTGCGGCGTCGCGCAGGACATGACGCAGCTGATCGTGCTGCGCGCGCTGCAGGGGCTGGGCGGCGGCGGCCTGATGGTCGTCACGATGGCCGCGATCGGCGATCTGGTGCCGCCCGATCGCCGTGCGCGCTACCAGGGGATGTTCGGCGGCGTGTACGGCCTCGCGACGATCATCGGCCCGCTGCTCGGCGGCTTCCTGGTCGAGCACCTGTCGTGGCGCTGGATCTTCACGATCAACCTGCCGCTCGGCTTTCTCGCGCTCGCGGTGATCGGCGTCGCGTTCCGGCCGCACACCGCGCACGTGAAGCACCGCATCGACTACATGGGCGCCGCGTTCCTCGCCACCGCCCTCACCTGCGTGATCCTGTTCACGAGCGAAGGCGGCTCGCTGCTGCCGTGGACGTCGCCGCAACTGTGGATGACGCTCGTGCTCGGCGTCGTCGCGATCGGCGGCTTCATTTACGAAGAGCGGCTCGCGGCCGAACCGATCATGCCGCTCGAACTGTTTCGCCATCGCACCTTCGTGCTGGTCAGCCTGATCGGCTTCGTCGTCGGTATCGCACTGTTCGGCTCGGTCACGTTCATCCCGCTCTACCTGCAGGTCGTGAAGGGCTCGACGCCGTCGCAGGCCGGGATGCAGCTGCTGCCGATGATGGGCGGGATGCTCGTGACGTCGATCGTCAGCGGCCGGCTGATCTCGCGGCTCGGCTCGTACCGGATGTTCCCGATCCTGGGCACGCTGACCGGCGGCATCGCGATGGCGCTGCTGTCGACGCTGACGCTCGATACGCCGCTGCACACGATGTACGCGTACATGGCGCTGCTCGGGATCGGCCTCGGCATGGTGATGCCCGTGCTGACGCTCGCCGTGCAGAACACGGTCGAATTCCGGCACATGGGCGTCGCGACGTCGGGCGCGACGCTGTTCCGCTCGATCGGCGGTTCGCTCGGTGTCGCGGCGTTCGGCGCGCTGTTCTCGCACGGGCTGCAGTCGCGGGTGATGGCTGCGCTGCCGGCCGGCACGGAGCTGCCGCCGGCGCTCGGCCCGGCCGCCGTTCACCAGTTGCCGGATGCCGTGCGCGACGCGTACCTGCACGCGTTCGCCGGCTCGCTGCATGTCGTGTACCTGGCCGCGGCGACGGTCATCGCGATCGCGTTCGTGCTCGCGTGGTTCGTCGACGATGCGCCGCTGCGCAAGCACAACTGAGCCTCCCGTGGAGCGGATCGCAATGCGAGCATCGAGCCGCATCGCGATCCCGATCCGCCCGCGGTCAAGGCACCAGCACGACCCCTCCCGTCGTCGCGCGCGACTCCAGCAACCGGTGCGCATCGGCCGCCTGTTCGAGCGGCAGCCGCGCGCCGATCTCCACATGCATTCCGCCCGCCAGCCGCTCGAGCGTCGCGCGCGCAGCCTCCCGATAGCCGTCGACGTCACGCGCGATGAAGCCGAGCACGCTCGGCCGCGCCAGCGCGATCGAGCGCGCCGGCCCCAGTTCGTCGAGATCGAACGTCTGCCGCGCACCGATCGCGGCCACCTGCCCGATGCTCGCGACCATCCCGAACGGACGGACCGCGCCGAGCGTGCGCGTCAGCACATCGCCGCCGATCCCGTCGATCGCAAAATCGACTCCCGCGCCGCCGCCGAACGCGCGTGCCGCCGCGACGAAATCCTCCTCGCGGTAATCGACGACCGCCTCGGCGCCATGCTTGCGCGCGAGCGCGGCTTTCGCGGCCGACCCGACCGTGCCGAACACCCGCGCGCCGAGCGCCCGCGCCCATTGCGTCGCCAGCAGCCCGACGCCGCCGGCCGCCGCATGCACGAGCACGGTGTCGCCGGCGACGACCTGCCGGACACGATGCAGCAGCATGTAGACGGTGATTCCCTTCAGCAGCCCGGCGGCCGCCGCGTCGTCGCTCAGGCCGTCGGGGACCGGCAACACACGCTCGGCCGGCATCGTGCGCAGGCTCGCATAGCTGCCGGTCGGCATGCCCGCATACGCGACGCGCTGGCCGGGGACGAGATCCGTCACGCCCGGCCCGACCGCGTCGATCACGCCGGCCGCCTCGACACCGAGCGCATCCGGCAGCGCAGGCAACGCGTGCGCGCCCGTCCTGAAATAGATGTCGACGAAATTCACGCCGATCGCGGTCTGGCGAATCCGCACTTCGCCGGCACCGGGCGGCGCGACAGGCGCGTCGACGCGGCGCAGCACCCCGGCGTCGCCGTAACGGTCGATCCCGATCCGGATGGCGGTGGCAGTCTGGGTCATGGCGTCCTCTCACAATCGAATTGAAGTGACACGATCATCCCATCGTGCATAATCGAACGGAATTCACGCCAAGCGCCCATCTACTGTGCAAAATTCGACCGATCCGGATCCCGTTGCGTCCGCGCTGCCAATGAGCTGGGACGACATCCGCTATTTCCTCGCGGTGATGCGCGGCGGCAGCCTGTCGGCCGCCGCGCGGGCGCTGCAGGTTCAGCATTCGACGGTCGCGCGGCGCATCGACGCGCTGGAGTCAGCGCTCGGCATCCGGCTGTTCGACCGGCTGCCGCGCGGCTGGCCGCCGACCGATGAAGGGCTGCACCTTGCCGAGCACGCGGCACGCATCGAAACCGACGCGCACGCGTTCGCGCGCGCCGCCCAGGGCGCAGCAGCGCTCGACGGCGTGGTGCGCGTATCGGCGTCACCGGTGTTTGCCAGCCACTTCCTCGCGCCGCGGCTCGCCCACGCGCAGCGCGCGTGGCCTGCGCTGCGCATCGACCTGCTGGGCGAGATGCACGCGGCGAACCTGTATGCGCGCGAAGCCGACCTAGCCGTGCGGCTGTCGCGGCCGACCGAGCCGGGGCTCGCCGCGCGCCGGCTCGGCACGATGCGCTTCGCGCTGTGCGCGTCGCCGGAATGGGCGGACGCGCCGCCCGACACCTGGCCGTTCGTCGGCTACGACGACGCGCTCGCGCAAACGCCGCAGCATCAGTGGCTCGCCCGCTTCGCGGCCGGCCGCCGTTTCGCGTTCGTCACCAATGACCTTGCTGCGCAGCATCGCGCATGCGCGGCCGGCGCCGGCGTCGCGCTGCTGCCGCGGTTTCTCGTCGACGATCCGGCTGCGCACGCCGGTGCGTCACTCGTCGAGCTGACGGCCGCGCCGCGTTGCGACATCGAGCGCGAGATCTGGCTCGTCGTCCACCCGGACGTGCGCCGGTCGCCGCGCGTGCAGCGCGTTGCCGACGCGATCGCCGAAGCCGTTCACGCGGCGGACGGCCGGCTATAGGCGGCCGCCTCCGCACCCTGCTTTGCCGCGCGCTGCGGCGGCTGGCATAGTAGCGTCTTGCGTTCTGAATTCACCGGACCTGCCGCCATGCCCACCACCCCCGCCTGCGTCGTTCGCGACGCAACCGACGCCGACCTCGATGCGATCCACGCGATCTATGCGCACCACGTGCACCACAGCGTCGCATCGTTCGAGGAAACGCCGCCCGACGTCACCGAACTCCGCGCGCGCCGTGCCGCGGTGCTACGCGACGGGCTGCCGTATCTCGTCGCCGAATGCGACGGCCGCGTAGCCGGCTACGCGTACGCGACGCCGTACCGCACGCGCCGCGCGTACCGCTTCACGATCGAGGATTCGATCTACATCGACGATGCGCAGCGCGGGCGCGGAATCGGCCGCGCGCTGCTCGCCGCGCTGATCGAACGCTGCGAGGCCGGCCCGTGGCGGCAGATGATCGCGGTGATCGCCGACGGCGGCATCGGAGGCTCGACGTCGCTGCATCGCGCGTTCGGCTTCGAGCCGGCCGGCACGCTGAAGGCGGCCGGTTTCAAGCACGGCCGCTGGATCGATACGGCGCTGCTGCAACGGCCGCTCGGCGACGGCGCGAACACGCTCCCCGTCTCGCCTGAGCCTCCCGCGTCGCGCTAGAATGGCCGCATGTCAAAACAGACTCATTCCACACCCGACGAGGCAGCGCCGGATTCCCGCAACGAGTACACGGTCGACGAACTCGCGCGCGTGTCCGACACGACCGTGCGCAATGTCCGCGCGTACCAGGATCGCGGTTTGCTCGCACCGCCGGAAAAGCGCGGCCGCGTCGGCATCTACGACGACACGCACGTCGCACGCCTGAAGCTGATCAACCACCTGCTCGCGCGCGGCTATACGCTGTCGAACATCCAGGACCTGATCAAGGCGATCGACGAAGGCCACGACCTGCGTTCGATCCTCGGCCTCGAAAACGCAATCGGCGGCCGCTGGTCGCACGAACTGCCGAAGACCTATTCGCTCGCCGCGCTCGCGCAGATGTTCGGCCCGCAGGCCACCACGCAGCTGTCACGCGTGACCGAACTCGGCCTGCTCGAACGACGCGGCCTGTCGTTCGTTGCCAAGAGCCCCGCGCTGCTCGAAGCGGCTGCCGCGATGACGAAGGAAGGCATCCCGCCGCGCGAGCTGCTCGACGTGATCAGCCTCGCGCGGCCGCATTTCGACGCGATCGCGCGGCTGCTCGTCGATCTCGTCGTGAAGCGGCTCGACCGCTACGATGCGGGCACGCTGCCGCCCGCCACCGACGTACCCGAGCTGGTCGACGCGATCTGGCGCCTGCGCCCGCTCGCGGCCGTGTTCGTCGAAGGCGAGACGAACCGCGCACTGGAAACCGCGGCAAGCGCCTATCTCGGCGGCCGCGTCGCGACGATCCTCGACAAGAAGCTCAGCGACGAGGCCGCGCGGCAATCCGGCACACCTTCACCGGAAAACGGCAGCGACGAAGCATAGGCGCGCCGCCGTCATATTGATATCGGCAATGCTTCGTTTGCGGGCGCAATCGCCCATGCGACGATTCTTCCAACCAAGCGGCACCACCGCCGCTCGCCCGAAGACGTTTTGCATGGAGTCCGTTCGATGATTCGTTTCACCCGCTGGATCGCCCGCACCGCGGCCGTCACCACGCTCGTCGCGCTGTCCGCGGCGTCAGCCTTCGCGCAAGGCGGCGCCGACAAGGTCGTGCGCATCGGCTACCAGAAGGCCGGCCTGCTGTCGGTCATCAAGGCGCAAGGTTCGCTCGAAGCGCGGCTCAAGCCGCTCGGCTATGGCGTGCAATGGTTCGAGTTCCCGGCCGGCCCGCAACTGCTCGAAGCGCTGAACGCGAACAGCATCGACTTCGGCTATACGGGCGCGCCGCCGCCCGTATTCGCACAGGCGGCCGGCGTGCACTTCGTCTATGTCGGCGCGGAACCGCCGGCGCCGCACAACGAAGCCGTGGTCGTGAAGGCCGATTCGCCGATCCGCTCCGTCGCCGGCCTGCGCGGCAAGAAGGTCACACTGCAGAAGGGTTCGAGCGCGAACTACCTGCTGCTCGAAGCGTTGAAGCGGGCCGGTGTGCGCTACGACGAAATCCGCCCCGTGTATCTTCCGCCAGCCGACGCGCGCGCCGCATTCGAGAGCGGTAACGTCGATGCGTGGGTCGTCTGGGATCCTTACTATGCAGCCGCGCAAAACGCGCTGAAGGTGCGTACGCTGTCCGACTACACGGACCTCACTGCAACCAACAACTTCTACGAAGCGACGCGGGACTTCGCGCAGCAGCACCCCGACGTGGTCGGCGCGATCCTGAAGCAGGCGCGCGAGACCGGCCAGTGGGTCAACTCGCATCCGGCCGACACGGCCGCGCTGATCGCACCCAAGGTCGGCCTGCCGCAACCGCTCGTCGAGACGTGGATCAAGCGTGTCCCGTTCGGCGCGGTGCCGCTCGACGAAAAGATCGTCGCAGCCCAGCAAGGGGTTGCAGATGCGTTTTATGCGGCGAAGCTGATTCCGCAGAAGCTGAACGTGGCCGACAACGCATGGGTCGACAAAAATGTTCAGAGTGCGCTCGCGGCGAAGTAGCGCATACCGCGGCGCGGCCTGGCTCGTTGCTGGTCGAGGATTACCGGGGCATTCGATGCGAAGTGCCTGCGACCGAGCTGCCACGATGGCCGCCATTCGCTCAATGCAGTTGACAACTGCCGCCGCTATGGTTGATGCTTCAAGACATGAGTTGCCGAGCCTTCACCATTGCGCTGATTATTCGCACCATTCTTCGAATGGTGGGTTAGCGCGCATCCGGCTCAATGACGATAACCCGCCCCTGAGGCGGGTTTTTTCATTTCCGCCCAGGGCATTTCAAACCCGCCCTCGAAAGGAAGTGACCGTGTCTCTGTACCGAAGCTCGCCTGACGCTTGCACCGCGCTTGCCGCGCAAGCCCGACCTCCAGTCGACTACGTCAAGAAAATTCTCACTGCCCGTGTCTACGACGTCGCGCGCGAGACCGAACTCCAACCCGCCCGCAACCTGTCGGTCCGGTTGCGCAACACGGTCTACCTGAAGCGCGAGGACAACCAGCCGGTGTTCTCGTTCAAGCTGCGCGGCGCGTACAACAAGATGGCGCACATTCCGGCGGAAGCGCTCGCGCGCGGCGTCATCACGGCGTCGGCCGGCAACCATGCGCAGGGTGTCGCGTTCTCGGCGGCGCGGATGGGCGTCAAGGCCGTGATCGTCGTGCCGGTCACGACGCCGCAGGTGAAGGTGGACGCGGTGCGTGCGCACGGCGGCCCGAGCGTCGAGGTGATCCAGGCCGGCGAGTCGTACAGCGACGCGTATGCACACGCGGTCAAGGTGCAGGAAGAGCGCGGTCTCACGTTCGTCCATCCGTTCGACG
>NZ_PTXM01000040.1:0-49587 GCF_004343765.1 Burkholderia sp. SRS-25 | reverse complement strand
CGGCGACCGCGTTCGCGCCGTCCTGGTTCAGGTCGGCAATCGCGACGGCCGCGCCCGCTTTCGCGAGCTCGAGTGCGATTTCCTTGCCGATGCCGCTCGCGGCGCCCGTGACGACTGCGGTCTTGCCATTCAGGTTGCTCATGTTCGAATTCCCGTGGTGAAAGGATTGACAGGGAGAAAGGACTGCGGACGTGTTACTGGGCCAGGTAATCGTAGACGACTTCGCCGAGGCCCAGTGTCAAATCTGCGACCAGGTGGCGGGCTTCGACGATTTCGAGCACGGGCAGGTCGGCCACGGGCGCGAGCGCATGCGGCGCCAGCTCGAGCGATGCGGGGCCCGTCCATGCGCCCTTCATCTTGATGTCCTGCATGTAGTAGCGCACCAGTTCGCAGACGCGCGCGGTGCCGTCGACGTGCGGGATGATCTTCAGCAGGAAATTGGGGCCGGCGAGACGCCTGGTCTGCTCGTCGATGTCGAGTTCCTTGTGCTTGTAGCCCATCGTGCCGGTGGCGACGCGCACCTTGCCGTAGTCGAGCGTGCCTAGGAGGTGGTCGGTGTTCACGTGCAGCGTGGGCGACGCGAGCTTCTTCGGGAAGCCCCACAGCTCGCGGCCGCCGGCGATCGGCGGGTGATCGTCGAGATACATCGCGAGCGTATAGCCGCCCGGCTGGCCGTTGTATTCGACGGGAATCACCTGGCCGCTTTCGGTGTAGTCGCCGAAGCCGGTCGAATCGGCCATGCGGATGAATTCGTAATGCACGAGCGGCTCGGTGATCTGCAGCGGCTCGGGGACGATTTCGCGGAGACGGTCCGGATCGGTGCGATACGTGATGATCAGGAACTCACGATCGACGAAACGGTAAGGGCCCATCGGGAAGGCGGGGCTGGTCAACGGCATCGCAAACGCTTTCGATCGGACATCGCTGGGTTTCATGCGGACTCCTTGTTGTTGATCGCTTCGTGGATGAGTGCTCGTAAGCTCGTAATCCTATGCCTGTGCGTTACCGTTGTGCGATGCCGCATATGGAATTAATTGTTGCCGATTTCGAAGCAGTCGCAGCATAAATATTGAGATGAATGACACAAACGGCCTGGATGGCACCCGGCGTCCCGATGTTTGCACGTGTCGATGAAGCCACGATGTGAAAAAGGTGAGTCTTTACGGGAGGTCGGGTGAGCCTTTACGGGAGACGGTCGAGCGGGAATATGACAATTGTGTGAACTTATGTTGCAGTGCAGGCTCTAAGTGCGTTCGTCGCTGCGGGCTTTGCCGCGCGATCGTCCTATTAAGCATCACTTAAGCGGGTGCGCCTTAGCATCGTTCGTATCAGGCCGGGCAACCGGCCGATTTTTACGCCCCACGCAACCGAATTCATGCAGACCCTCAATCTCATCCTCTTTTCCGCCATCAACGCCGGGGTTGCGCCGCAGCCGGGCGTTGCCCGCCTCGCCATCTTCGCCGCCGACTGGCTCGTCTATGCGTTGCCCGCGATGCTGCTGCTGACGTGGATCTTCGGCGCGCGCCCGACGCGGCGCCAGGCGATCGAAGCCGGCCTCGGCGTGTGCGTGGCGCTCGCGCTCGCGCAGGTCATCGGACATTTCTGGTTCTCGCCGCGCCCGTTCATGGCGGGCGTCGGCACGCAGCTGATTCCGCACGCGCCGGACAGCTCGTTTCCGAGCGATCACATGACGTTCGCGTGGAGCATGGCGGTCGGGTTGATGCTCGGCGGCACGACCCGGTTCACCGGGTTCGTGATGGCCGCAATGGCCGCGGTGATTGCATGGGGGCGGATCTATGCGGGCGTGCACTGGCCGTTCGACATGGCGGGCGGCGTGCTGGTCGGCACGGCCGGCGCGCTGGCCGCGCACCTGTACGGGCAACGCGTGACCGCGCTGCTCGAACGGCTCGGCGATTCGGTGCATGCCGCAGTGATGGGCCACCGGCACGCGCCGTAAGCGGCAGGAGGTCGGGCAGGACGCCGTCAGCCGGGTGTCTTGGCCGATTCGGCCGATGCGGACGGGCCACCTCCCGCATCGTGCAGTTCAGGGGTATCGGCCGGGTGTTGCGCGGCGTCGCGCTCGAGTGCGCTTTCTTTCAGGATCGCGCACATCGCGACGAACAGCGCGAGTACCACCGCGGCAAGGCCGCAATAGCCGACGATCTTCAGGTTGCGAAGGAACGGCGAAGCGTGGCTTTCTTTTGTCATGACCGGGCGCTCCTGGGCGGGCTGCGGCGGCTGTCGCCCGACAGCGGCGTCGCATCCACAGATATATACCAGTCGCGATAGCGGTGCCAAGCCCGCTGGTGCGCCGACGCCACGATTGTGTCGTCGTGGCGCTCAACCTCGATCGGGTACCCGTTTGCCGGGCACCCGCATCCATCAGTCTTCCAGCGTTTCGTGCACGGCCGCCGCGCCGCGCTTCCAGTAGGCCGCCGCGCGGATGCGCGACTTGTCGACGCCGCGCTCGCCGGTCAGGTGCTGGCGTACCGCGCGCATCGACAGCGCTTCGCCCGCCGCCCACACGTAGCCGTCGCCGGACGGCGGCAGCGGCAGGTCGCGCACGGCGTTCAGCAGCACGTCGCCGTCCGCCGCGTCGGCTTCGGCGCGGAAGCGCCAGATTTCATGCACGTCGGCGCGCGTGTCGAACGCGACCTGCGCGGTACGATCCGCGACTTCCATCACGACGGCTACGCGCGCGCCGGCCGGCAATTCCTCGAGACGCCGCGCGACCGCCGGCAGCGCCGTATCGTCGCCGATCAGCAGGTGCCAGTCGAAACCGGTCGGGACGACGAACGAACCGCGCGGGCCGCCGATGCCGAGCCATTGGCCGACACGTGCCTGGGCGGCCCACTGCGACGCGGGGCCCGGGTGGTTCAGCACGAATTCCAGATCGAGTTCGCCGGCGGCGCGGTCGAAACGGCGCGGCGTGAAGTCGCGCGCGACCGGCTTCGGTTCGCCTTCCGGAAACTCGGGGCCCTTCGCGCCGAGCGTCGGCAACACGGGCCGTTCAGCGCCGGGCGGCGGGAAAAATACTTTCACGTGATCGTCGAACGACGCGGATTCGAAATCCGCGAGATCGGGGCCGCCGAGCGTGACGCGCAGCAGGTGCGGCGTCACGGCGTGTACGCGCAGGACTTGCAGCAAGCGGAACTTGAGGGTGTGGCGCACGCGGGTCACGGTGCGCTCGGATGTGTTCTGCATCAATCGGTTCTCCTTATGGTTTGGAGGGGCGGCGCGGATTACGCGCCGGTGCCGCCTTCGATTTCAGCCGTCGCGCGGCGCATGATGGCCGCGATGCGACGCTGTTCGTCGGCGTCGGCGGCGCTCTTGTGCAGCAGCGCCCGCTTGAGTGCGAGACGCGCCTCGACGAACTCCGGCAGCCAGCCTGCTTGCGCTTCGTCCGGCGTTTCGTTGCCTGCCGATTCCCCGGCGAACGCGCGGCGCATGAACTCCATCTTGCGCGCGAGGTGCGTGAGGCGCGCGAACAGCGTGTCGACGCGTTCGCGCTGCGCGTCGAGATGCGCGCGGCCGGCGTCGGTCAGCGCATAGCGCTTGCGGTTGCCTTCCGCCTGCGACGCGACGAAGCCGACTTCTTCGAGATACGTGAGCGCCGGATACACCATGCCGGGGCTCGGGCTGTAGAAGCCGTTGGAACGCGTGTCGAGCGCCTTGATCAGCTCGTAGCCGTGGCTCGGTTGCTCGGCGACCAGCGCGAGCAACAGCAGCTGGAGATCGTCGGAGCTGAACTGGCGGCCGCGCGGCATGCCGTCGTCGCCGAAATCGCCGAAGCCGCCGCGCCCGCCACGGCCGCCGAACGGGCCGCCACCGAACGGATCGTGGCCGCGACGGTGGCGGCCGATCGCGTACCAGAGACCGGTGAACCACTCAGGGCGGCCATGCGCACCATGACCGTCGCATCGGGCATGGCCGCGGAATGGGTTGTGTCGCATGATCGAGTCCTATATGTCGTAAAACATATCTAAAGATATATATCGAAAGATATATCGTCAAGGAGATTTATTGGGGTTGGATGTCTCCATTGTTGGCAGGTGCGAAGGCCGCTGCTGTGTTTGCGCGACGCCGCACGCGATGCAGTCGCCGCGCATCGGTGTTGGGAGATGCCATTCAGGAGATCTCGAACGAAGCGGTTCACGGCGAGAAGGAAATCATCGAGACGGAGGTCGGTCAGGATGTCCCGGAGCGCCTTCAGCGCTATGTCGTCGACAACTCAATTGATCTCGTCGTGATCGGGACGCACGGACGACGCGGTGTACGGCGACTCGTTCTCGGCAGCGTCGCGGAACGCTTCTGCGCGGATCGACTTGTCCCGTCCTGCTTGTGCGCGGTAACGATGTCGCACGCGCCACTTCTGCGGCAGTCTAATGTCACCACCGTCAGTGTGAATGGGCAGCTTACGACGATTGGGCGAGCCGTCGGGCGACTCACGGACCGACGCTCGATTCACTTACCTGCCGTATCCTGCTTGCTGGAAATTGCGGGTAACCGGACGACGTCCACGTGTCCAGGCAGATCGCCCGCCAGATCACTCTTGGTGAACGAAAAATACAACACAACGAGACGCCGCATATCCAGAATTCGAATAATGTGTATTGATCTGAAAGCCGGATCGGTTGATTCGTCAAACACCTGTGCCTGTTGCGGTACACGTACCGTGATCGGGAGCGGTCCGACTTGGTGGCAAGACACCGAAGTTGCCGCGCCTCCAGAATTTCGGTCATGGAGATTGCGTCCATCACTACCCGAGACCGGTCCGGAAATGAAACACGTCACGCCCTTGAGTAACGGGTCGTCATACGCAGAAATGCGGGTATGAGTGCCGTAACGCTGCGAATGCGCAGGTATGCGTGCCAACTCTTCGGCATGCGAACTAGTGGCGGTAAGGAGCGTCACGAGAACGGAGGCAATATGCCGTCTTGATCGAGAGTGAATCATCATGGGAATCCGTATCACTTTGTTGGCATCGTGATTCGAAGTTGATTGATGACCAGACTAGATTCTGTGCCGAATGATCGATTGATTTGAGTCAAGATCGAATTGCCGGACAGCGGGATCCTGACCACGAGTTCGACGAGATTCGTGCACGACACCTCGATGGTCGCGTTATTCGCCCCATATCCGGTCGGGAACCGATCTGAAAGACGTCACGCGCGGGCGGAGAGAGTCATGTCGACGAGAATCGTCTGCGCTCTGTGCGCGTCAATATGTCTTCTTACGGCGGCTACAGGTACTTGTGCCGACACTGCTTTGACACCCGTCGAGCTTGGCGGCGTGACATACGTGACGGGCGGCATCGGTTCGGACGAAGTCGCTGCGTTTCGCGACGTTGCCTCCCGCTATAACCTTCGGATGACCTTTGCATCGAAAACGGGTGAGTACTTGTCTGACGTGGATGTCACGATCCAGGACGGCATGCGGCATGTTCTGACCGTACGAACGACCGGCCCGCTGCTGTATGTGCGCTTGCCAAAGGGGCGCTATACGGTATCCGCGCGCGATCGTCATATACACGAGACGAAACGCGTCGCGGTCGATGCTCACCGTGGCGCCGATATCCGGTTTTACTGGGAAGATCCCGACCAGCACGATGTCATGCGCCTGTGCTCGGGCTGCGCAGGGACGGGGCGGCATAGGGTGCGATAGCGCTGACGATCCGTGTGACGAATCCGTTCTCCGTGGATCTTCGGAGAACAGGAGATGGCTTTGGCTGACATATCACCGTCGCAGACTCGCTCCGGCTGCTCCGGGCGTTCAATGGGACCGCGCGTGCCGTGCGGCATTGTGCCGACTAACCAACATCAGGACGTTAAGAATGCGGTAAGGAATCCGTCAGAACATGAACGCATCGACCAGGAGAATCACGATGCGGATATCCCGTTCCGTGCGCACGCTTTGTTACTCATGCCTTTCGGTATCGATGCTGTTCGCCGCCGTTGCGTGTGCCCATGCCGCAACGCCTGCGCAACTGCTGGACGGCTATATGGCGCAGGCAGGCTCGAGTGCTGTGCCGTCGCGGGGGCAGCAGTTCTTCACGTCCCGACACGGGCGCGACTGGAGTTGCGCGACCTGTCATGGAAGTACGCCGACCGGCCCGGGCCGGCACGTCGTCACCAGCAAGACCATCGAGCCGCTTGCTCCCGCGTTCAATCCGGCACGGTTCACAGACGAGGCGAGGACCGAAAAATGGTTCCGCAGAAACTGCAAGGACGTCGTCGGGCGTGAATGCTCGGCAATCGAAAAGGCTGACGTCCTGAGCTGGCTCATGAGCCTGAAGCCCTGACGGCGAACGATCATGAACGACGGTGACACGACAACCAACCTGCGCAGAATTGTTCCCGCGCGATATGTGCGCGCAAGCCTGCTTACGATGCTTCTGATTTCGCTGCTGCCTCCCGCGGCACTGGCGGAAGACGAAACGCGAAGCGTCGCGATTCCGTTGCTGCCCAAGTACCGGCAGGAGTGCGCGACCTGCCACGTCGCCTATCCGCCCGGGGCGCTGCCAGCCGAGTCGTGGCGCCGCATCCTGAACGGTCTCGATCGCCACTTCGGCACCGATGCGACGCTGGACCCGACAAGCATCGGACAACTGGAAACCTGGCTGACGGCAAACGCAGCGACGGGCGCCGCGGCTCGCCGCCCGCCGGAAGACAGGATCACCCGGTCGGCGTGGTTCATCGCCACGCACGACGAGGTTCCCGCGTCCGTGTGGCGCAACCCCGCGGTCAAGCGGCCGTCGAATTGCGCCGCATGTCATACGCAGGCAGACAAAGGAAATTTCGATGAACGATTCGTCCGCATCCCGGGCACACGGTGAACCGGAGCGCTCACGTCCCGCACGGATCCTCGTCTGGGACGCTCCGGTGCGCGTCTTCCACTGGCTGACGGTCATTGCCTTTGCCGGCGCGTGGCTGACCGCCGAGAGCGAGCGGTGGCGGCTGATGCACGTCGCGTTCGGGTACACGATGCTGGGGCTCGTCGCGTTTCGCGTCGTATGGGGCGTGGCCGGCACGCGCCATGCGCGGTTCTCGTCGTTCGTGCGTTCGCCGGCGGCTGTGTTCCGCTACGTTCTGAGCCTTGCGAAAGGCCGGCCGGAACATCATGTCGGCCACAATCCGGCCGGCGCGGTCGCGATTGTCGCCATGCTGGCGATGACGGTCGTCACCGGTTTGACCGGCTGGATGGCCTACACCGGAAATGGCGAGTCGGTCGGTGATTTTCATGAGGGCGCGGCGAACGTGATGCTCGCGCTCGTTGTCGTGCATGTCGCCGCCGTTCTCGTCAGCAGCCTCGTGCATCGGGAGAATCTGGCCGGGGCGATGGTGACCGGCTACAAGCGCGGTGCGCCGGTCGACGGCATCCGGCGTGCCTGGTCGGGGATTGCCGTCATCATGGCGGCAGCGGTGATCGGCTGGTGGTGGACACAATGGCATGCGGCGCCGCAGCCCGTACCGGCGGACCGGCCCGTCGTGACGGACGCCGGCCGCCCTGCGAATGCGGTGGGCCGGGATGACGACTGACGGCCACCGGCGGAGTGCCTGATCGTGCGTATCCTGCTCGTGGAAGACGACGTCCTGCTCGGCGATGGGATTCGCGCCGGATTACGCCAGCAAGGGTTCCAGGTCGACTGGGTGCGCGACGGCGATGCGGCCCAGCGCGAACTGCGCGCACATGTCCATGCCGCGGCAGTACTCGATCTCGGGCTGCCGCTTTTGGATGGTATGGATGTCCTGCAACGCATTCGTCGCGGCGGTATTGCGTTGCCGATCCTGATCCTGACCGCACGCGATGCCGTACCCGACCGCATCAAGGCCCTTGACGTAGGAGCCGACGACTACGTCATCAAGCCCGTGGACCTGTACGAGCTCGGTGCGCGCCTGAGAGCGCTGGTGCGGCGATCCCACGGCCGGCCGACGGAGCGGCTCCACGCGCAGGACGTCGAGCTCGAGCCTGCGTCGCGAACCGCGCGGCGCGCCGGCGCAGCCGTTGCGCTATCCACGCGCGAGTTCGACCTGTTGCACATCCTGATGCTGAATGCCGGCCGGGTTCTGTCGCGCGAGCAGATCGAGCAATACCTGTACAGCTGGGGGCAGGAGGTGGAGAGCAATGCCGTCGAGGTTCACATACATCGCCTGCGTGCCAAGCTCGGAAGCGAGCTGATCCGGACGGTGCGCGGCGTGGGTTACGTGCTGATGCGGGACGCTGCATGAAAGCTGTGCTGCCTGCGCGCTCGCTGCATGGTCGGCTGCTCACGCTCGTGCTGGCCGTGGTTCTCGGTGTGTGGCTATCGACGCTGATGCTCACGTGGCTCGATGCTCGGCGCGAAATTGACCGGCTGCTCGACGGTCACCTCGCGCAGGCGGCGGCACTGCTCGTCGCGCAACAGGCACGTGGGCCCGATGACGACGACAATGCAATCGATGCGCCGATCCTTCATCCGTACGGACCGCGCGTCGCTTTTCAGGTGTTTCATGATGGGCGGCTCGGCCTGCATTCCGAGAACGCCCCATCAAAGCCGATGGTGGCGCCCGAGTTGACCGGACGCGATCGGGCTTCAGGCTTCTGGACCGTCGCGATCGACGGCGATGCGTGGCGGGTATTCGTCGTGAACGGCGTCCGAAGCGACGTTCAGGTGTTCGTCGGCGAACGAATCGACTCACGCAAATCGATCCTGGGCGCCGTCATGCGCAGCGCGTTCTGGCCGATGGCGGCTGCCTTGCCGTTGCTGGTGCTTGCCATCGGTTGGGCGGTTCGCCGCGGCACGGCACCACTGCGCGATTTCGGCCGGGTGCTAGTCAATCGGAATCCGCAGGCGCTTGATCCAATTCGGCCGGATCGGACACTGCTCGAGATGCGATCGATGCTCGATGCACTGAACCGCCTGTTTGAACGAATTCGTGCCGTTATGGACGCCGAGCGCCGATTTACCGCTGATGCGGCCCACGAGCTGCGCACGCCGATTGCGGCCGTGAAGGCACAGGCTCAGGTCGCGATGGCGGAGCGGAACGACGAACGACGCCGGCATGCGCTGCGGGGCGTGCTCGAAGGGTGCGATCGCGCAGCACGTCTGGTCGATCAGCTCTTACTGCTTTCGCGTCTCGATGCGGGCGCACTGACGGACCGCGCACCGGTCGATGTATCGGCCCTGGCGAAACGGGTGGTCGCGGAGGCGGCGCCACAGTCGATCGGGAAACAGCAGAAACTGGAACTCGACGCGTCTTTGCCATGCATCGTCGGCGGCAACGAGGCATTGCTTGCATCGATGGTGCGTAATTTGGTCGACAATGCGATTCGCTACAGCGCACTGCAGGCGCACATTGCCGTTTCGGTGTGCAAAGAAGACCGTCGAACCACGCTTCGGGTCGAGGACAGTGGCCCTGGCATGCGCGACGACGATCTGGGCAGGCTGGGTGAACGATTCTTTCGGCCCGCCGGAACCGGGCCAAGTGGCAGCGGCCTTGGATGGTCGATCGTGCGGAGAATCGCGGCTGCGCATGACGCCGATGTTCAGGTTGACCGATCGCCCGGACTTGGCGGACTACGCGTGACCGTGTCGTGGCCTGAGCCTGGCGAACCCGGTGCGGCTACGCGCTCGACCCGTCATACGCATGATTGAGACGACGGGCCAATGGCACCACATGGCGCGGTGTACACGAGAATGGCTGTAGGCAAATAGGTTCGGCGCGCCCGTTGCCAGATGCGCCGAACCGGGCGATCACTGCCCGACAGCGCCGCTCGCGGGACCGCCGGGCCAGCCGTGCATGTAGCCGGGCCCCATGCCCATCCCCATTCCTTGCCCGCGATGCATGCCGCGCATGGGCGGGGCGTCAGGGAGCTTGATTCCGCGCGCCTTCGCTCGCTTCTGCATCTCGGCATGATGTTCCGTGCGGATTTTCTCGCGCTCGGCATCCGATGCTGCCGCGAGCATCCGCGTACGGTATTCGGTCCGCTCGGCCGGCGTCATCAGCTGACTGCCATAAATCATGCCTCCCGACTCGACGGCGGGGCCTGGAGCAGGCTGGCGAGGCTGGGCATGCGCAAGGCCGGCCGTCACGGCAATCGCGACGCCGATCAGGAGCGAAACGGTGAACCTGTTTGCTCTGGCCATGATGGTCTCCAGGTCGTTTGCATAAGTCCAACGGTACGCAGAACGGGCGGGCGGTCCTTTGTCGCAGATCAAGTCTTGCTGAGCGTCCGTCAATACCATCGAATACATGCCAGAGATCACGCCGCTGTCAGACGCGCGGTGCATCATTGCTCGCAGCAGAAGTGAAGCGTCGTGAGCCGTCCAGATTCTCTCGTTTCGGAGTGGCCCAGCCATGTCGAACTCGTTGCGTTATCGTGAAAGAACCGCCGAGGTCGCCGAGCAGATGCGCAAGCTTCGGCAGTCACAGCCAGAACTTCTGTCCGCCTTCGGCGCGTTGGGCGCGGCCGGTACCAAAGAGGGCGCACTGACGAAAAAGACACGCGAGCTCGTCGCGCTGGGCATCGCGATCTCGTGCCGCTGCGACGACTGCATCGGCTTCCATATGCAATCGCTGATCAAGCTGAAGGCGACGCGTGAGGAGGTCGAGGAGGTTGCTGGTGTCGCGGTCTACATGGGGGGCGGCCCGTCGATGATGTATGCGGCACATGCGTTGATGGCGTTCGACGAGCTTTCGATCTGAATACAGGCGATCCTGGCTGCCGGAGACGCGTGCATGAGCCTTCGTGTCCGCTTGCAACTATCCGGCTTTGCTCAACCTTGGAACGTGACCTGAATCGTGATGTCAAAAAATCCCGACGTTGTTTCGGAAGCCGTCGCTGAAGTGACGCCCGCGATGGCTGCCGCGGCCACGCGAAGTACCTGGGTGAGCGTTGCGGTCAACCTTGTGCTGAGCATCGGACAAGTGACGGTCGGCATCCTGTCACGATCCCAGGGCCTGGTGGCGGACGGGATTCACTCATTGTCCGATCTCGTCGCGGATTTTGTCGTGCTGCTGGCCGGTCACCATAGCCGCAAGCCCTTCGACGAAAAACATCCTTACGGCCATCAGCGCTTCGAAACCGGCGCGTCGCTCGCACTCGCGGCGATCCTGCTGCTGGTCGGGGGCGGGATGCTGTGGTCCGCCATCCAGAAGCTCGAGCATCCGGAAGCGATCGCGCGCGTCCACGTCACGGCGCTCTGGGTGGCGCTCGTCGCGCTCGCTGCGAAGGAAAGCCTGTTCCGTTACATGCTCGCGATCGCAACACGGGTGAAGTCGAGCATGCTGGTCGCCAACGCATGGCATGCGCGTTCGGATGCCGCATCTTCGCTGGTGGTAGCGTGCGGCATCGTCGGTAACCTGCTCGGCTTTCCGCTGCTCGACCCCGTAGCAGCGCTGATTGTCGGCGGGATGATCGTGAAAATGGGCGCCACGTTCGGTTGGGATGCCCTGCATGACCTGATGGACCGGGCGGCCGATGCTGAAGATGTGCAGGCGATCCGCGCAACGCTGGTTGCGACACGGGGCGTGCTTGACGTGCACGACCTGCGCACGCGCAAGACCGGCGATTTGATCCTCGTCGACGTGCATCTCGACATCGACGCCGATCTCACCGTCGCGCAGGGGCACGACATTGCGGTGGACGCGCGTGCGCGCGTGATGAAGCATCACCGTGTCCTGAATGTCATGACGCACGTCGATCCGAGGAAGCGCGAGAACCTCCCGGAGGTCGCATCCGGGATGCGCGTCCGGTAGCTTGGAGCGATTGGCCTATGCACCCGATCGAAAGATCGCGTGTGCGGCGTGTCACTCGGAACCGCGCGGATGATGGCCGCGTCCGAACGTCAGGCGGCGTTCATTGACGAGCGCACGCCAATCGAGCTTCTTCAGCGCGAAGACGAGGCCGAGCAGAGCCAGTTGCGTGACGACGAAGTATCCGTCGAGATACGTGCCTTCCAGTTGCGATTCCGTCGACGGCACATTGACCGATGACGCGGAACTGGACGAATCCATGCTGACGGGCGAATCGTCCACCCAGCGGCGCCGTTCTGGGGAAAACGCATGCAGCGGCGTTGTCAACGCCGGCGCACCGTTCGAAATGGTTGCCCGCGCGACGGCAGGCGACAGCACGTTTGCCGGGATCGTCCGCATGGTCGAGCGTGCGCAAAGCGAGCGCAGTCCGTCCGAGCGTCTCGCGGATCGCTACGCCGCGTTCTTCGTGCTCGCATCGCTGTTCGTCGCGAGCATCGCATGGCTGTGGACCGGCGACGTCGCACGTGCGCTTGCCGTGCTCGTTGTGGCTTCGCCGTGTCCGCCCAGGAGGAGGAACCATTCCACGCCGTGGGCGCGGATACGTGACGACGAAACGCATCACGCACGCGACGGGCTCACGAGCAGGACCGGCGTTCTGGTGATGCGCGCGACGCGTCCGGCCACGCTGCCGACGAGCCATCCCGTGACGCCTCGCCGCCCGTGAGTGCCCATGACGATCATGTCCGCATTCCATTCGATCGCGTCGCGTACGATCAGATGGGAAACGTCCGCACCGGTTCGATCCGCGTGAATGAGTTGCGACTGCGCATGCCTGGCTGTGCCTTCGAGAATTGCAGTGGCACCCTGCAGTACATGGTTTCCTTCGTCGATCAATGCTTCTTCCAGTGCCCCGACAAGGACGAAGTCCCCCAACATTGGGGGGCGGTCAACCACGTATATCGCACGGAATTCGGTGCCGGGCCGCGAGAATGTCAACGCAGTGCGCAATGCGTCCAGTGCAATCGCGCTTCCGTCGACGGCGAACAGCATTCGCCGTGGCAGGTGCTCGGCAACCGACGCGAAACCTTCCGGAACGATGAGCAGCGGGCACCCGACGAGTTTGCCGAGCGGGCCGGAAACCGTCCCTTCGACCCATCCGAGCAAGCCATGATGCTGACGTGCACCGACGATCATGAGTTCGGCCTGCCAGGTTTGCACGCTGTCGGCCAGTGCATTCGCGACATCCCCGCCGTGGGTGGCCAGGTCGATGACTTCCGTGTCGACGACGAGGTCGTCGCGATCCATTGCGGCTTTTGCGCGCGACAGCGCATCAGATGCATCCCTGAGCAACTCGACGCGCGCGGATTCGAGGAACGCCATGGTTTTTGATCCGAGCGGGACAAGCGTTCGAGGATTTTCCGCAACGCTGACGATATGCACCGCTGCATTCGATGGGAGGAGCGCTCTGGCATACGCGAGTGCATGAGCGGATGCGGTCGAACCGTCGACGGCGATCAGCACTCGCCGCGGAGCGGGGACTGCCTGGACGGGTGAAGTGCTGGCGTTCATGAATGTCTCCCCATGGCGACTGACGTTCTCGTACACGGCAATTTTTCGCACGGGCGGCTTCTGCCGGGTTGACCTTCGTCAAGTACGTTCGCCTTCTCGATGCCGGGCGAGAGGGCGGCTCGTTCGCGATATGCCAGTTCCAGTTCGTCGACCAACCGGAGACGTTCGCTCGCAGGCCGCTCGAGCGCATGGCCGCGCCGTGTTGACATGAGTCAAACGGGAGACGGCCGGACGGCAGCAGCATTGAAACGAGGCTGCGACGTTCGGGAAAGGCTTGGCGCCTACACAACCGCAATGCGTGCCGCTACCTGACTGGAGAAATGATCATGCGAAAGCTGGCAATGTTGATCGTGCTTGCGCAGATGCTGTTCGCCGCAACGACGGGTGTGGCGGCCGCCGACTCGTCCAGCCGGAGCGTGACGGCACACGGCTTGACTGTCCATTTCGGTGTCGTACCGGCTGACAAGGCGACCCGCGCGCCGGAAGTGGGAAGTGCTTCAGGCGGTACGACGGCCGGACAGGGTCTGGCCAGCTATCACGTCGTGGTTGCACTGTTTGATGCCAGGACCGGCGCGCGTATCGACGATGCGATGGTCATTGCCAGGATGACCGCACCGGCACCGAAGGCCCGGCCGAGGGTTCAGATCAAGCGTTTGCCAGTGCTGACGGTCAACGGCATGGTGACGTACGGCAACTACTTCGACATGCCGTGGGCCGGCCGGTATCGCATCGATCTTTCGGTGAGACGCCGCGACAGTGCTGACACGGTTCACGTTCGACTGAATTACGAGCACAGTTTCTGAAGCCGCGCATGGGAGGTGCGGCATTGCAGGAGCCGTGTAGCGCTTTCCGTCCGCAGGGCCTTCTGTCAATACAGGTTCGATTTGACCGGCTTGATGGCATTGCCCGGCAAAGCGCTGCGTAACGCCGTGCTCGCGCTCAGTTACCGTCGCCGGACGTAACCCGGTGCCGGGCGGTGCGTCCTGGCAAAGGCAGAATCCGCGGAAACACATTCTCGGACTTGAACAGCTTGTGTGCGAGCGCGCCGAGGACGTGCAAGCCGACCAGCGCGGCGAGCCCGTATGCCGTCAGCGCATGCAGTTCTCCCAGCCAGTGCGACAGTTCTCGATTCCGTGGCACGAGGTCAGGCAGCGAGAAGAGCCCGAAGCAGTTGGCGGTGTGGCCGGCCGCGTTCGTCTTCATCCACCCGAGCACGGGAATGGCCAGCATCAGCGCATACAGCAACCCGTGAACGCTGCGTTCGACGAAATGATTCAGCGACCCGGCCGGATTGATCGACGGCGGCAGCCGGCGTCGCGTGCGCAGCCGATTCACGATGCGAACCGCCGCGAGTACGAGAATGGCGACGCCGATCGACTTGTGCAGGCTGACGAGATCTTCATTGTCGTCCAGCAGCAGACCGACGATCAAATTGCCGATCAGCGCGACAGCGAGCAGCCAGTGCAGCAGGCTGATCGACAGCGGGTAGCGGGTGGCTGTTTTCATGGCGGGAATACCTGTTCCGTGGCGAAAGCGTGTCCGGTCGACGTTATCCGAGCAGGTCGTGATAGTGCTTCTTCGTGCCGTTGATGCGTCGCAACGCCTGCTTGGCAGCCGAGAGATCGTTCGCCTGAATCGCGCGATCGACGTCAGCCAGTTCGCCCTGTAACGTACGCATGCCTTCGTCGTAGGTCGGTTGGTCGTTGCGATAGCGTTGCCGGCCGGCCTGTTGCGCATCGTTTTCGAGCCGGATCACGTAGCCTTTCATTTCCGGGATCGTCCGGCTGTTCATGGCCCCCTGCATCGCGTGCTTCATGTCACGCATCAGCGTCTTGATCTCGCCGGCGCAGGCCGGCGCGGCGGCCACGGAAAGCAGCACGGCCAGCGCTGCACAGAAACGGAGTCGGAACGTCGGGCTGTTCATGATCGTCGATTCGGTTGCGAATATCGGTGACGCGACCTTATGGTGCGGACGTTAACGAATTCTTAAGGACCGGATTTATCTGCGACCGTCTTGATGACCGCCTGCGTCAGCGGTTATCGTGCGGCAATGGACGCCATGTCCGGAACCAACAGGAACGCGAAGCCATGCGGGTGTTACTCGTCGAAGACGACAAGCTGATCGGCAGCGGAGTGGAAGACGGCCTGATCGACGCTGGCATGACGGTCGACTGGGCGCACGACGGCAGGCATGCGCAACTCGCGCTCGAAACCACGCCATACGACCTCGTCGTACTCGATCTCGGCCTGCCCCGCATGCCGGGGGTCGAATTGCTGGATTGGCTTCGCAAGCGTCGCGACCATACGCCGGTGCTGGTGATGACCGCGCGCGACACGGTGGCCGACCGCGTGAGCGGCCTGAGCGCGGGCGCCGACGACTATCTCGGCAAGCCGTTCGACCTGGCCGAACTGATCGCCCGCTGCCGCGCGCTCGTGCGTCGTTCGCAGGGCCGCAGTACCGACACGATCGAATACGGCGACCTGTCGGTCGATCCTGCGCTGATGACGGTGACGCGCGGCACCGAGCGGATCGCGCTGACCGCGCGCGAATGCGCATTGCTCGTCGAACTGCTGGCGAACCAGGGGCGCCCGCTCTCTCGCGCGCGACTTCAGGACAGCCTCTACGGCTGGAACGAGGAAATCGAAAGCAACGCGATCGAAGTGCATGTGTCGAATCTGCGCAAGAAACTGGGGGCCGACCTGATCCGGACGATCCGCGGTGTCGGATACGTGGTGGAGAAGGTGTCGTGATGCGCTCGATCCGCCAACGGCTCACCTTGCTCGTGCTGTCGGGTGTCGTGGTCGTCTGGGCGTATTCGCTGATGTCGAGCTATCGCCAGGCGATTCACGAAGCTGAGGAATGGGACGACGCCCGCATCGAACAGATCGCCAAGGCATTCGCCGTGCTCAATGCGTCCGATCTCCCGGTTTTTGCGGACATCGCGCTCGGTTCGTCCGAAGACGACGACGGCGACAACGATGCGTCGCCGCGGATGCTGTATCAGGTCAGCGACGCCGGCGGAAGAATCCTGGCCGCGAGTCCCGGGCTTGCCTCGCTCGATCTGCCGGTGTTTCCCGCTGCGACATCGAGCCCGATCCGGTTCGGCAATCCGAAATGGCACGCCTACGTGCTGACCGATGCCGCGCGCGGCCGGACGGTGCGTATCTTCGAACAACGCACGCATCGTTCGGATCTGTCCGAGGAGGTCGCGCGCCGTGTCGCTAGGCCGCTCGCATTCGCGTTGCCCGTGCTGGCCGTATTGATCTGGCTGGCCATCGGCCGCAGCCTGACGCCGCTGCGCACGGTGTCGGAGGCGATTGACGCACGTTCGCCGGACAGCCTCGACGCCATCGGCACGACGGGCATTCCCGACGAGGTGCGGCCACTGGTCGCCGCGCTCAACACGTTGCTGCAGCGCTTGCGCGATTCGCTCGATCGCGAGCGTGCGTTCACCAGCGACGCGGCACACGAGCTCAAGACGCCGCTCGCCGCGCTCAAGGTCCAGGCGCAGGTCGCGCTCACGGCACGCGATCCGGACCGTCAGCGGCGCGCGATGCAACGGGTCGTCGAGGGCGTCGACCGCAGCACGCATCTGGCGGACCAGTTGCTCGCCCTGGCGCGGCTCGACGAGACCGTGCAGTTGCCCGGCGAAGACGTCGATCTCGCGCGCGTGGTGCAGACTTGTATCAACGACTATCAGGCGCGGGCGGACCGCAAGCAGATGTCGCTGATATCGCGCGTCGACGGTCCGGTCGTCGCGCATGCACCGTCGACGCTGGTCCGCGTCTTGCTCGATAATCTCGTCGACAATGCGATCAAGTACGGTCACGAACAGGGCAACATCGAAATCGCGACGTGGCAGGGTACCGGCTCGGTCAGCCTCCAGGTCTGCGACGACGGCCCCGGCGTCCCGGACGAAGATCTGTCTCGGCTACAGGATCGCTTCTTTCGCGGCGCGGATCACGATGAAAGCGGCAGCGGCCTTGGCTTGTCCATCGTCGCGCGCATCGTGGCAAAACTGGGCGGGAGCCTGAGGTATACCGGCGGGTTGAACGGCGGCGGATTCGGCGTTCGTGTCACGTTGCCGGTGTTGGCCTGACGCGGGCCGGCGTTTTCTGGGGGCGTCTCGGTTTGCACTTCTACAGAAAACACGCTGGACGGAGGGAGGCCGAGGGTCAACTTACCTATGTCGTCTCTTGAAACACCAAGGTCGTGCGCTAGTGCGGTGCGGTTGATGCCGGTCCGTACGTAATCGATCGAATGCAGCACTCAATACGTAACGGTAACCGGGCTGTGTTGCAAGCGAGTCGAATGTCAATCTTGCTTTGTGCCGCGACCGTTGTCACGCCGTCGAGCCTCCTCCGAGTGACGTTATGTATCGGAGCAAATCGTCCGTACGCTGCTCCGATACTAGCTGTTCTGCGGTTTTGTAGTCGAAGATCGCCAACGGTTCGTTGCGGTACCAGAAGAGCGCGTTGCGCACGTCGCCCGAAACATCGGTAGCTGCGCAAATAACTCGAAGTGCCTGCCGGAGAAACGCTTGCACACTTTCCGACTCAGGCAGCCGACTGACTGTGTTGCGATGCACGTGTGCCTGCTGCGCTAGTGTCTGCAGATCAATGTGGAGCACCTGCGCAAAGCGGCGCGCGGAAATGACCGGAGCATCGCTATCGGGATCTCTCACAGCGAGCATGAATTGGTCAAAGCTGCTGGGTGGGGGCGGCGCGCTTGTTGGGGTAGAAGTCATGCGAATTAGTGTACGCACACAATTTGCACATTTTTAGCACATTCGCCGGCAATTGAGCGTGACGCACCGGCGGGCCGGCACATATCCGCGCGCCGATGGCCCCGCGAGGCATTGGCCGTGATGGACCCGATTTTCGCAGTAGTTGATGTCGTGCAATCTACTAAAATGCCGGCGGTCATTATTTAAATCGCTTGAACTGTTTAATTTATTTTCTTTCTATCAAACAAATTTTCCGTGCCGGCAAAGGTATTTGAATCGGCTCCATCATCCAATGTGGTGTTCCTGCGCAATGCAAGCCTGTTCTGGGTCGCAATGAAGTGAATATTTCCGACCCTCTATATTTGAATTGAAACTCGTTGAAAATGTAAAGCATTGCAATATCAAATCTCGATTTGAGTATTTCGATTGCGACGCATGATTTTGTTTGGCAGGATTTTCATCAAGTTGCTCGGCTTCAAAACAACAAAACAACCGGACATTCAAACAGTCGAAATAACACGCGCCGGATGAGCAACGATTCGAAAGGAAGCTGACGAAGAAACTGGTTACGAGGCGGCGAACGGTCCACACCGTTCGCGATCACTGAATCAATCGCTTTCCCGGGCGTCGACGCGTCACTCCAGCGATCCGGGCGAATCCGATACGGGGCAGCCATGGCGATACTCAAGAACGATTCTTCCGGGGAAGCGTGCCTGCTCCGCGCATATCACGTGTTCGGCCGCGATGCCGCACGCTGCGATACGGTCATCCGCGACGCGTCGGTGTCCCGGGTCCATGCCCATATCCGCTGGGTCGGCGGGTTATGGGAGCTCCACGATCACAGCAGCAACGGCACGTCGGTATCGGGCGCGCCGTTGCGCGACGGCGAGCACGCGGTGCTGCGACGAGGCGACGTGATCCGGTTCGGCAGGGCGGGTGTCGCGCCGTGGCGCGTCGATGCGCTCGACGATCCGGCCGATACGCTGTGGCCGGTACGGGGCGCCGTGCATCCGATCGTGCTCACGCCGCGCCAGATCCTGGCTGCCCACGCCGCGCAGCCGGTCACGATCGTCAGGTCGCCGGCCGGCGATTGGCTGTGCGACGACACGTTGCCGCCGCGTGCGCTTCATGACGGCGATGAAGTATCGACGGGCGACTTCACGTGGCGCGTGGCGCTCGTGCGCCACGGCTCGACGATGACGCTGCGCGCGCCTGCCGAGCCGGCCACGCCGGCCCGATTGCTCGAATTCTTCGTCAGCCGGGACGAAGAGCACGCGCGGGCGCTGCTGCATGTTCGCGGCGGCGTGGTCGATCTCGGCGAGCGCGCGCATCACTACAGCCTCGTCACGCTCGCCCGCGCACGTTCGGCCGACATGCAGGCCGGTTATGACGCGGCCACGCAAGGCTGGATCGAACTCGACCGGCTGGCGCGCATGCTCGGTATCGATACGTCCCATCTCAACGTGCAGATTCATCGCGCCCGGAGCCAGTTCGCGGCGCTGCCGGGGCTGGACGCGAGTCAGCTGGTCGAGCGGCGGCGCGGCAGCGTCCGCTTCGGCGATTTCCCGTTCCGGGTCATGCGCGGCGAGCGCCTGGAATGCGAATCGGTGCAGAGTGTCGAGCCGCGCATCGGCATGCATCGTCCGGCGCCGGATCCGGTCGTCCATTGCTCGTGAACGCGGAACGACAGCCCGGGTGGCCGACCGCGACACGCGCACGCGCCGTGCGTCACGCGCGAGAATCGCAGCAACCCGCCGCGCCGTTCGCGACGTTGGCAGGCAAGCGGCATTACCGGCTCGGTGCGTTGCTCGGCGAAGGCGGCAGCGGCGTGGTGTTTCGCGCAACCTGCGACGAGACGGGGCAAGACGTCGCGATCAAGCTGATGCGGGACGATGTCGCGCGGACCGAAGCCGAGCGCGCGCGCCAGCGCATGCGCTTCCGGCGCGAGACGAGCCTGTGCGAGGCACTGCGGCACCCGAACATCGTGGCGCTGCTGGACGAGGGGGAAGCGCCCGACGGGCGGCTGTTTGCCGTGTTCGAACGCGTGCAGGGCCGGACCCTGCGCGACCGGCTCGCGATGGAGGGGCCGCTGTCGGCCATCGATACGGGACGGCTGATGACGGAGGTGCTCGATGCGCTCGCGGCGGCGCATCGCCGCGGCATCGTGCACCGGGATCTGAAGCCGCAAAACATCGTGCTCACGATGGCCGAAGACGGGCCGCACGCGAAGCTCCTCGATTTCGGGATCGGCGCACTGTTGCCGGGCGCAACCGATATCGCGCCGCAGGCCGCGACGCTCGCGGTCGAGGTGCTCGGCTCGCCGTCATACTGCGCGCCCGAGCAATTGCGCCACGAACCGCCGACGCCGGGAAGCGACCTGTATGCGTGGGGCCTGGTCGTGATCGAATGCCTGACGGGCGAAGTGGTGATGCAGGGCACAAGCGTGGCCGACATTCTCTATCGGCAGCTCAGCCCGGTGGATGTCGCGCTTCCACCGGCGATCGCGTCGCATCCGCTCGGCTCGGTGTTGCGGCACGCGTTGGGCAAGCATCCGGCGCAGCGTGCCGCCTCGGCCGACGAACTCGTGGCGCAGTTTCGCGCGCTCAATTTCGCCGCGCTCGTCGGCCCGTTCGATGCCGGCCGTGCAAGCCGGCGCCCGCGGCCGCACCCGTTCGCGCCGCGCAGCGACGCGGTCGCAACGGCAGGCGAATACCGGCAGGTCACCACGCTGTGCTGTTGCGTGACGATCGCCGGAGACGGCCGGCAACGCCATGCGGGAACCGATCACGGCGCCCTGCTCGACCGCTACGAGGCGCAATGGCTGACGAAGTGCGCGGATATCGCCGTCGGCTATGGCGCGCAGGTCGACGAGCGGCTCGGCGACACGCTGCTGTTCCATTTCGGCCTGCAAGGCGATATCGACCGTCCCGCGCGGCGCGCGGCGCGTGCGGCCCTCGACATGGTACGGGTGGCCGGGCGCGCGCGGTTGCCGGTACCGGCCGACGCCCGCGATGCCGTCGGCGGCGAAGGCTGGCACGTCGAAGTGGCCGCTGCGATTCACGTCGGGCAGGTTCTCGCGCATACGGCGCAGAGGGCAGGCGGATCGACGCCGGCCGCCGCATCACGGCTGTTGCGGCTGGCCGGGCCCGGGCAGATCCTGATCAGCGACGACGCGCGGCTCGCGCTCGAACGGCATGCCGACTTCCGGCCGACCGGGTTGCGGCTGGCGCGGGCGGGCCTCGCGCCGCAGCCGGTACATGAACTGCTCGGCGAGCGTCGGGCCGATACGCCGTTCGATTCGCTCGACGGCGGCATGCGGGCGCCGATGATCGGCCGCGCGCGCGAACTCGATGCGCTGCTGCGCGCGTGGCAGGCGACGCGCGCACGCCATCGTCGCGCGATACGCGGCGTGCCGCGGCTCGTCGTCGGCGATGCAGGAATCGGCAAGTCGCGCCTCGTGTACGCGCTGTGCGAGACCGTGCGCACACAGGGCCACGCGTTCGTGTATTGCGGCTGTCTGCCGGAGCGGGAGAATCATGCGCTGTTTCCGATCCTGCGGTTCATCGGCGCGCATTGGCAACTCGACGCCGACAGTCCGGCCGACATCACGCACGCGGCGATCGACGCGATGCTCGCGGCGCTCGAATGCGATCGTGCGGCGGCCCGTGTCGCGCTCGCGACCTGGCTGGGGCTGCCCTGCGATGCGAAGGCGGCGAGGTGGCCGAGCGCGCGCGAACCGCACGCACTGTTCGACGTGCTCGAGCAATTGATCGTGTCGCTCGGGAACGGCGCACCGGTGTTGCTCGTCGTCGAGGATGTCCAGTGGATCGACCGCTCGACCGAGGATTTTCTGGCATACCTGCAGCGCTCGCCGCGCGCGGCGGAGCTCTGCATCGTGCTCACGTCGCGACCCGCCAGGCTTGCGCGCTGGCGTGGCGCGACCGAACGCGTGGTATTGCGCCGCCTGCCGCGCGACGACGCGCGGCGCCTGATGTCGGCGCACCTGGGCCAGGGCACGCTCGATCCTGCCTGGCTCGACCCGCTCGTCCATCGTACGGCGGGTATTCCACTGTTCATCGAGGCCGTTGCACGCGAACTGACGATGAGCGGGGCGGACGGCTCGCTCGCAGGGCTGCGGACGACGGATCCGTGCCCGCTTCCGCTCAGTCTCGGCGGGATGCTCGGTCGCGCGTTCGACCGGATCGACGACGCGCGCGGCACCGCGCAGCTCGCCGCGACGATCGGGCTCGAGGTGGATGCGCAACTGCTGGCCGCGGCGTCGCCGCATGATCGCGTCACGCTCGACGCGCACCTGCAGCTGCTGCTGGAAGAGCGGATCATGTACGCGCAACATCGGCGCGATCGCGTGTTCTATTCGTTCCGGCACGCGTTGATACGCGACGCGGCGTACGCGTCGATGCCGCCGGACGTGCGATGCGCCAATCATGCGCGCGTCAGCCGCGCGCAGGCCGTGCAAGCCGATCGCGGCGCTGGCGCGCAAGCCAACGGCGTCGACGGACACCTCGCGCGCGCGTGCATGTGAATCCTATGGATTCCTGCATTCATTACGCGGCTGTACCGGCGTCGCTGAAACCCGTGTCGTCAGGCGATCCGGACACAGGATCGCCGCCGGAATCCGTCGACGCAGCGGCCTAGAACCGCGTGCTGAACCCGATCCGCGCGATCGACTGCAGTGCGCCGCTCGCTGCGCCGTTCGCATCCATCACGCCGTTGATCTGCGCATTGCTGCCGTGGCTCGCGCGCTGATGCACGCCCGCCACGTACACCATCGTGCGTTTCGACAGCCAGTACTGGACGGCGGCCAGGAACTGGTGCGCGTGCGCGTTGTCGAGCGTGTCGTTGCCCTTCATGTACGTGTAGCTCGCGCCGATCACCCATGCCGGCGACGGCCGCCATGCGGCGCCGGCTTCCGCCGACCATGCGCCCGCGCCGTTCCGTGCGTTGCGTACGGTCGTGAAGAGCGCTTTCCCGGTGACCGTGCCGAGCGTGTAGTGCACGCCCGCGCCCCAGTTGCGCACGCTGGTCGGCGGCAGCCCGTCCGTCGCGCCGTACTTCTGGTTCGTATAGGCCGCGCCCGCGCCGAACGGGCCGTTGTCGTAGCTCGCGCCGACGCTGACCGTGTTGTTCGCGCCCACCGACCCGGCGACGTTCCCGAAGCCGTACAGCGCGCCGAAAGTCAGGCCCGACAGCGACGGGCTCGTGTACTTGACCGAATTCGCGACGCGATTGCTGCCCGCGACGCGATCCCAGTCGAAGGCGCCGGTCGGGTTGTTCGGCAACGCGAGCTTGTCGAACGGGCCGTTGCGAAAGCCGTACAGGCCGACGAGATCCTGCGCGATCTCGTTGCCGCTGGCGGCCAGCGCATCGACCATGAACTCGTACTGGTTGCCGAGCGTCAGCGTGCCGTACCGGTCGTTCTGCAACCCTGCGTAGGCCGTGCGCGCGAACAGGCCGCCGCCGATGATCGAGCCGTTGCCGAGCGAATACTGGTTGACGAGCCGGAAGATCGCGCGCGTACCGGCGCCGAGATCCTCCTTGCCTTCGAAACCGAGCAGATTCGGGAAGAAGATGTTGTCGTCGAACTTCGCGGCGCCGTGGCCGCCCTGGTTGCTGACATAGCTGATACCGGCATCCATCAGCCCGAACATCGTCACGCTGCTCTGTGCGAACGACGCGGCGGGAATGGCGCATGCCGCGAGCGCCAGAAGGGTCTTTTTCGTCATCTCCAATGTGCTCCTCACATGTTTCCGATCGGGGCGGATATTTTTGATTGGACTACTGATTGATATGAATAAAGCAGAACCGGATGAATCCCGGTTCCGTGGCACCGGAAGGACGCCGGTGTGTGACGGGCATCGGCGGAAGAAACCGGCTTGCCGATGCCCGCGATACGCGTTGGGCTGTGTGCTAGACCGTCGAATACCCGCCGTCGACCGGCACGACCGCGCCGGTCACGAACGATGCGCCGGGCGAGCACAGGAACAGGATCACGTCCGCGACTTCGTCGGCTGTGCCCCAACGCCCGAGCGGCGTGCGTTCGAGGATGCGGCGCGACGCCTGCATGTCGGCCTTCAGGCCGCTGCTGAGCGGCGTGTCGATCCAGCCGGGCGCGACCGCGTTCACGCGAATGCCGCGATCGGCCCACGCCTGCGCGAGCGAGCGCGTGAGCTGCGCGATACCGCCCTTGCTCGCGCTGTATGCGGGGCGATCCTTGCTGCCGAAGTAGGTATACATCGACGCGACATTGACGATGCTGCCGCCGTTTGCCGACAATGCCGGCCGTGCGGCGTCGGATGCCCGCATCACCGACGTCAGGTTCACGTTCAGCACGAGCTCGAACTGGTCCATCCGGTACTCGTCCGCGTGCCGGCTGATGCCGACGCCGTTGACGAGCACGTCGAGCCGCGGCAGCGCCGCGATGGTGCGGGTCAGCGCATCGCTGTCGGTCACGTCCAGTTCCACGCAGCGGATGCCTGCATGCACGGGCGCATGCGGGCCGGCCGCATCGAGCCCGAGCGCGACGACCGACGCGCCGGCTTGCGCGAACCGCATCGCCGTGCGCGCACCGATGCCCGACGTGCCGCCCGTCACGACGACGGACCGGCCCTCAAACGCCCACTGACGACTCATGCTCGACGCTCCCGATGGTGTGTGCGCGACGGGCCGGCCGTTGCGCGGGTGAAACGAGGATCTTGATCTGCGCGCGGTCGGCGAGCAGCGCGTCGAAGCCGTCGGCGACGGCGTCTTCGAGCGACACGGTGCGCGTGACGATCGACGTGAGGTCGAGTGCGCCCGACGCGACGATGCGCAGCAGGTCTTCGTACGCATGCCGGTAGCCGACGCTCGCGGTGAAGGTCAGCTCGTCGTTGACTGCGCGGAACGCGTCGAAGCCGGCGTGCGGCATCAGGCCGACCATCACGACGCGGCCGCCCTTGCGCAGTGCCTGCATCGCCGCTTCGAACGTGGCCGGCAACCCGGCCGCTTCGAAGCTCGCGTCGACACCGAGCCCGCCCGTGGCCGCGCGAATCGCGTCCTGTAGCGCGGGTGCGCCGAGTGCGCGTGCATCGAACGTATGCGTTGCGCCGAAGCGCGTGGCTGCCGCGAGCCGTTCGGGCGAGACGTCGACGGCCACGATCGTGGTCGCCCCTTGCAGCTTCGCGAGCATGATCAGCAGCAGCCCGATCGGCCCGAGCCCGAATACCGCGCAGGTCTCGCCGAGCCGCAGTTCGCCGCGCCGCAACGCGTGCAGCGCGACGGCCGCCGGCTCCATCACCGCGGCCTGTTCGAGGCTCACGGCGTCAGGCAGGCGATGCAGCATGTATGACGGCACGACCGCGAAGTCGGCCATGCCGCCGTCGCCCATCAGCCCGGCGAAGCCCATCGACACGCACAGGTTGTACGACCCCGAGCGGCAGTACGCGCACTGGTGGCAGCGATACTCGGGCTCGACCGCGACGCGATCGCCCGCGCGCAGTGCCGTCACGTCGCCACCGACTTCGACGACGGTGCCGCAGAACTCGTGGCCGAGCGTCAGCGGCGCGGTGCGGCGCGACAGCGGATGCGGCGTGTCGACCGGGATGGCATGCGGGCCGTCCGCATATTCGTGCAGGTCGCTGCCGCAGATCCCGCAATACGCGACCGCGATGCGCACGTCGCCGGGGCCGACGCGCGGCGGGTCGATTTCCACGAGACGGACGTCGCGCGGGCCATGCCATTGAAGTGCCCGCATGTCAGCGTCCTCCGAGGTTGTGTGCATCGAGACGGCTCGCGGCCGTGCCGGCGAGCGCGCGCTTGCGCAGCACGGCGGGCGCGGTCTCGACGAGGCCGAACGACAGCACGCATGCGAGGACCGCACCGGCGGCCGACGTCCACATCGCGAACTGCAGGCCGTACTTGTCCGCCGCGAAGCCGGCGACGGTCGGCGCAACGAAGCCGCCGATCAGCTCGCCCGCGCCCATGATCAGGCCGAGCGCGCTGGCGATCGCGCGTGGCGGCACCGTTTCCGCCGGGATCGTCGCCATGAACAGCGTGAAGCAGCCGAGGCCCGTGTACGTGGCGAACACGAGCGCGCCGAGCGCCCAGAGCGAACCGGCATGGATCATCACGACCGGGCACACGGCCGCAATCAGCGCGAACACGATCATCGTCGGCTTGCGGCCGATCCGGTCGGAGATCGCCGGCACCGCAAAGCCCCAGAACACCCACGCGGCGCCGAGGCAGGTCATCACGACGCCCATGTTGGACGGCGACAGATGGCGGCTTTCCACGAGGAATACCGGCGCGAACGAGATGATCACGATGAACCACGTGAGAAAGAAGCAACTGATCAGCATGCAGAGCAGGATGTTGCGCTCCTTCAGCAACGCCCAGCGGCTGACTGCCGCGCCGCTCGCGGCCGGTGCGCCGGCGGGTTCGGCCTGCGCGTGCCGCACGCCGCCGGGCGGCGCTTCGCGCACCCAGCGCCAGATGCAGAACGCGATCAGGAAGCCCGGAACGCACGATACGTAGAACGCTTCGCGCCAGCCGTGCGCGGTCGCGATGCCGATGACCACCGGCGGGCCGATCATCGCGCCGAGCAGGCCGGCGGCGGAGCCTTGCAGCAGGCCCATGTTCAGCCCGCGGCGGCTCGGCGTCGAGCTTTCGACCATCAGCGATTGCGACAGCGGCAGCACGGGGCCTTCGGCGATGCCCATCAGCGCGCGGAACGCGATCAGGCTCGCGAAGCCGCCGACGAGCCCCGACAGCGCCGAGCACACGGAAAAGCCGAGCACGGCCGCGATCAGCAGCGGCTTGCGCGTGCCGCGCGCGTCTGACCACGCGCCCGTCGCGGCGCCGGACAGTGCCCACGTGAGCGCGAGCGCGGACGACACCATGCCGAGCTGCGTGTTCGTCAGGTGCAGCTCGGCCGACATGAACGGGAACAGGAACGACAGCGCGAGGCGGTCGAAGAACACGAAGCCGAACGTCATGAACAGGATCAGCAGCAGCCTGTTCTCATACGACCACGCGGATCGGGAGGAGGTGGAGGATGTCATGGTGAGCCTCGCCGCACGTCAGCGGAACAGCTTCTCGACCGCTTGCGCGCCGAGGCCGACCTTCTCGTAGTGCGCCTTGCACATCGCGATGTACGAATGCACGTCGAAGTAGCCGTCGGGGTTGCCCGCTTCGTCGAGCCAGATCAGCGGCCCCTTGACGATGAAGAACGCGCGCATCGGCTCCGGGTGATCGAAGGCGACGAGCGTGTGGCCCTCGCCCGGCGTTTCGTACACGAAATCGCCGCGTGTCGCGGTCCATTCATGCTCCAGATAACCCCACTTGCCTGACAGCGTGTAAGCGAACACCTCGTGCGGGTGATAGTGCCGGTTCACGAGCCCGGCTTCCTTGGCCATCAGGATGTCGCACCATTTGTTCTGCGACGGGGAGATCCACAGCGGCCGTGACGAAACCGTTTCGGTGAACGGAACGTAATAGCGCTCGTCGTCGGTGGCCGCGTTCGCGATGTACGCTTCGGGCAGCGCATCGGGCTTGAACGGATTGGCAATCGGCGCAATGTTTTGCCAGAATTCGGCTACGGCTTTTTCGACCACGGTCTGTCTCCTTGGGTATCGGTTGTCGTGGGCTCGACTTTAGCCAGCCGGTGCGCGCCGCTCTTGACTGGGCTGGACGAATTGCTTGACCGTGCCGGACATTGCATCGCACCAATATCCAGACGAACCATCCCCCAATCCGTGCCGCTCCGCACGACAGGCGCCCGCAGGAGGCGACGTGACGAATACGACCGTTTTTTCCCGCACGCGAGGCTCGACGGCCGACGTGCCGGCGCGCGACAGGATGGCGTACTGGGATGCGTTCAATGCGGCCACGCTGGTCGGGCTGCGCTGTTCGTCGCTGTCGCCGGACGGGCTCGAGGTCGAGAAGACCGACATCGCGTTGCCGGGGCTCGGCATCGCGGACATCAGCGGCCAGGATCACGTGATCGAGCGCAGCCCCGCGCTGGTGCGGCAGTTGCCGAAGGAGTCGCTGTTCGCGTGCCAGATCCTGAGCGGGCGCGCGTATTTCATCCAGCGGGACCGCTGCCTGCTCGCGGACGCCGGCGACGTCGTCGTCTACGACACGCGCGTGCCCTATCTGTTCGGATTCCTGACGCCGATGCGGCAGCTGCTGATCGATATCCCGATCACGACGTTCGACGACCGCCTCGATGCGGAACTGGCGGCGCTGCCGCTGCGGATCGCGCCGAAACCCGGCGCGGGCGCGATGCTCGGCGCGACCTTGCGCGCGAGCGTCGAGCGGTTCATGAAGGATCCGGTCGAGCGTGACGCTGCGCGGTTCGCCGAACACACGCGCACGCTGATCGCGGAACTCATCGATGCGGAGGTGAACGGGGCAGGCGCGTCGCGTGCGTCGCTGTCGTATCTGCTGACCGCGAAGCAGCACATCGCGACGCATCTCGGCGACCCGGAGCTCGGGCCGCAGGCCGTCGCGGACGCGGTCGGGCTGTCGCTGCGGCATCTGAGTCGCCTCTTCGCGGCAGAAGGCGAGTCGATCACGCAGCACATCTGGTCGGAGCGGCTGTCGCATGCGCATCGCGAGCTGACCGATGCCCGGCTGCGCAAGACGAGCGTCGGCGAAATCGCGTTTCGCTGGGGGTTTTCGAGCCAGGCCCATTTCAGCCGTGCGATTCGCGAGCGGTACGGTGCGTCGCCGATGGCGCTGCGCGAGGCGGCGCGAGCAGACGGGCGTTGATTGCGGCAGTCGATGCAGATGAAGCGGCGGCGCGTGTCTCACGCGCCGCTTTTTATTGCCGTGAACGAAAGTGCCCGCGCGCCGCGTTGCATTACTCCGCCAGCATGAACGCCGCACAGCGCTCCGCGATCATGATCGTCGGCGCGTTCGTGTTGCCGGACACGATGCGGGGCATCACCGACGCATCGCAGATCCGCAACCCGTCGACGCCTTGCACCGCGAGGCGCGGCGTGACGACCGCATGCGCGTCGCTGCCCATGCGGCAGGTGCCGGCCGGGTGATAGACGGTTTTCGCGCGGCGCCGCACGTAGTCGGCGAGCGAAGCATCGGTCAGCGTCTCGGCTTCACGCACGATGCGTGCAAGCGACGGCGCACGGATGATCTGGCGCGCGAGCGCGACGCCGCGCACGAGGCCGTCGACATCCGCCGGATCGGACAGCGCGCCGCTGTCGAACAGGATCGGCGCGGCCGGATCGTTGCCGCGCAGTTGCACCGAGCCACGCGAGCGCGGCCTGAGCAGGCACGGGTTGATCGACAGGCCGTGGCCGGGCAGCGGCGCGCGATCGACGTCGCCGACGAGCGTCGGCAGCACGTGGAACTGGATGTCCGGGCGGCCGCTGCCAGTCGTGTCGACGAAGGCGCCGGATTCGACGACGTTCGACGTCAGCAGGCCCGTGCGGGATAGCATCCACTGCAGCCCGTGGCGCAGCGCCTTCAGCCCGCGATCCTCGCCCAGCAGGCTGAGCGGTGCGTGGCTGTGGCCGTAGATCGAGACTTCGAGATGATCCTGGTAGTTCGCGCCGACGTCGCGGCTGTCGTGCAGCACGTCGATGCCGTGCGCGTGCAGGTGCGCGCCGGGCCCGATGCCCGACAGCATCAGCAGCTTCGGTGTACTGAGCGCGCCGGCCGCGAGCACGACGTCCGCGCGCGCGGTGGCCGAACCGGTCGCACCGCTTTCCGTCCGCCATTCGACGCCGGTTGCACGCCGGTCGTCGAACCGGATGCGCGTGACGCGGCAGCCGGTCAGCACGCGCAGGTTCGGGTGGCGGATCGCGTCGGCGAGATAGGTTGCCGCGGTGCTGCCGCGCTGCCCGTCGAAGATCGTCGTGTGATAGAAGCCGACGCCATGTTGCGCGGCGCCGTTGAAATCGTCGTTGTATGCGATGCCGGCTTCCTGCGCGGCCTTCACGAACGCGAGGCTCAGCGGATGCCGGAAGCGCGTGTCGCCGACCTTCAGCGGCCCGTCGGTGCCGTGAAACGGCTCGGAGAGCCGCAGGTGCGATTCGGCGCGCTTGAACACGGGCAGCACGTCGTCCCAACCCCAGCCGGTGCAGCCGAGCGCGGCCCAGTCGTCGTAGTCGTCGCGCGTGCCGCGCACGTACAGCATCGCGTTGACCGAACTGCCGCCGCCGAGCGTGCGGCCCTGCGGCACGTAGGTCTTGCGCCCCGCCGCGCCGGGTTGCGGCTCGCTCTCGAACGTGACCGTGCGCTTCGAGCCGAGCACGCGGATGAAGGTTGCCGGAATCCGGATGAACAGGCTGTCGTCCTTCGGGCCGTCCTCGAGCAGCAGCACGCGCCTGCCGGCTTTCACCAGCCGGTGCGCGACCGTGCAACCGGCCGAACCGCCGCCGACGACGATATGGTCGTACGTCTCCATCCCGCTTCTTCTCCTTGCTGTCGGGCGGCGAAACGAGTGCCGCCGCGCAGGAAGCCAGCTTAGCGACCGCTATGCGGCCCCATTTGACCGGAACGGACGCCGTGCTTGCCTCGCAGGGACACGGCGGCGGGTGGGCGGAGGGCGGCGGTGGACTATCGCGCGTCGGTGAGCGCCGGTGCGCGCGTATCGCTCGGTGTTTCGCCGAAGCGCGCGCGATAGCTGCGGCTGAAGTGTGCGCTGTTGTTGAAGCCCCAACGGAACGCGATCTCGCTGACCGTCAGGTGTTTCAGCGACCGGTCGCGCAGGTCGGCGCGGCAGCGTTCGAGCCGCCGCGCGAGGATGTAGCGCGTGAGCGGCATCCCTTCGATTTCGAAGACGCGCGCAAGCTGGCGCGGCGACAGGTTGATCGCGCGGCTCACCGACTGGCTGTCGAGATCGTCGTCGGCGAGATGGCTGTCGATGAACGCCTTGGCGCGCGACAGCGTGTGGACGGTCGATTTGGTCGGCGACGCGTCGCCGTCGCGCAGCCGCAGCATCGACTGCACGAGATCGAGGATCGCGGCGGCACGCTGTTCGCGCGCACCGGGCGTCGGTTCCTGCGGCGCGGCGAGCAGCGCGTACACCTGCCGCACGGCCCACGACGCGACGCCGTCGTCGCGGTCGATCTTGACGAGGCTGCGGTAGTGCCACGGGCCGACGCGCGCTTCGAACACGTGACGCGGCACGTCGAGAACGGTCATCGCCATGTCGGCGGGAAAGCCGTGGCCGTACGGCATCGACGTGTCGTAGAGGACGAGGTCGCCGGGCCCGTGCTGCATGCAGTCGACGTCCTGGAACGTATAGCCCTGCCCGGCGTGCATCAGGCAGATGAACACGGCATCGCGCTGGTCCGCATGGATGTTGTGCGGCGTGCGCACGACCGCGTGCCGGTTCGCGACGATGTCGCAGGCGCCGAACAGCCCGAGATCGCGCTTGCGCAGCGACGCGTCGATACCTTCGGAAGACTTGCCGCTGCATTCGATCCGCACGAGCGTGCGAGCGACATGGTCGACCCAGAAGTCGACGCGTTCGTGGCCGCGCACGGCGCGCGTCGAGATCGTGGCGATCTCCGTGCTGGTGTCCGGCATGACGTTCTCCCAATGACCGCCCGAGCGGCGCAGTCTCGGGTATGGCGGAGGGCGCGGTCAATCCGTGAAATACCCGGGACGGGGGCGTGATGCGCTTGCGGCGGGGCGTTGCGGCTGCGCGTGCGGTCGATGTCCGGCTGAGTCAACACAAGCGGCCTTGTCGATCAAAACACGACGACGATTTTCGACTAGGCAGCGTGCATTTCGGTACGCACACGACACAGGCCAGTCGCGGAGCCGCGCGGACCGCGCGATCCGATCGACCGGCCTGCTGCCGACGACTTCAGACCGCGCTCGCCTCGTCGATCCGGCGGATGTCGTCCTGATCGAGCTGAACGCGGATCGCTTCGCCGAGCGATGCCAACTGCACCAGCGACGTCGCGCTCGCGATCGGCGCGGTGATCGTCGGCCGCGCGATCTGCCATGCAAGCGCGATCGCGGCCGGCTGCGTGCCGTGCTTCTCGGCTACCGCATCGAGCGCGGCGAGGATGCGCAGCCCGCGTTCATTGAGATACCCGGCGACGCGATCGCCGCGCACGCTCTTTTTCAGGTCGGCCTCGCTGCGGTACTTGCCCGACAGGAACCCGCTCGCGAGCGCGTAGTAGTTGACGACGCCGAGCTTCAGGTCCCGCACGACCGGTTCGAGATCGCGTTCGTAGTCGGCGCGGTCGAGCAGGTTGTACTCGGGCTGGATGACCTGGTACGCGGGCAGGCCGTCGCGCTTGCTGATGTCGGCGGCTTCGCGCAGGCGTGCGCCGCTGTAGTTCGACGCGCCGATGATGCGCACCTTGCCAGCGTCGATCAGCGTCTGATAGGCGCCGAGCGTTTCTTCGAGCGGGGCCGTATCGGCAAGGTCGCGATGCGAGAAATACAGGTCGATGTAGTCGGTCTGCAGGCGGCGCAGCGAATCGTCGGCGGCTTTCAGGATGTTGTCGCGAGTCAGCCCGGCGCGCGGGCCCAGCAGGCCGACCTTGGTCGCGATCACGACCTGCTCGCGCTTGCCGGACCGCTTGAGCCACTTGCCGATGATCGTTTCCGATTCGCCGCCGCTGTTGCCGGGCGCCCAGGCCGAATAGACGTCGGCCGTGTCGATGAAGTTGATGCCGGTGTCGGCGAGCGCGTCGAGGAGGGCAAACGACGTGTTCTCGTCGACGGTCCAGCCGAAGACGTTGCCGCCGAACGCGAGCGGCGAAACCTGGATGCTCGACGTGCCAAGGGTGCGTAGTGCCATGTTCTGCTCCGATTGCTGCGGGGTGACGGAATGGAACTGCGGGATGGGCCGGCGCGTTCGCGGCGAGACGACAGGTACGTGGTGTGGTCGCGCCGTTGTCGCGGGACGCCGGACATTCTCGCCCATCGCGCCGATTCGTGCAGGCGGCGCGCGGTCGCGATGGCGGACGGCTTGACGCAGATGACGGACACCTCGTCCGTTGCGTGAGCGCTTCGTGCGGCTGCGTTCGATCGGGAACCGATTTTGTCGCGGTTGGTGAGCCGGAGCGTGGAGCGGCGCGCGGGTGGAAGCGGTGAGGAAGGGGAAGGTGGAGGCTCCGGCGTTGCGCCGAAGTGGGCGGGACGACGGGCGGCAAGCAGCCGCCCGCGCGTTGGCGAGCCGGTCAGCGCAACTGCACCACCGCGAGAAACAGCACCATGCTGCCGATCGCGCCATCCAGCACGCGCCACGCCGTGGCCTTGCGGAACCACGGCGCCAGCAGTCGCGCCCCGTAGCCGAGCCCGAGGAACCACACGACGCTGACCGACATCGCGCCGATCGCAAATGCGAGCCGCGCGCCTTCCGGCTCGCGTGCGCCGGCCGTACCGATCAGCAGGAACGTATCGAGATACACGTGCGGGTTGAGCCACGTGAACGCGAGCGTCATCAGCACGATCGCCAGGCCGCTCTGCGGCGGCGGCGCCACTGCGTCGCCGCGCACGTCGAGCGTTTCGTGGCCCGGCTTGAACGCGCGGCGCAGCGCGTTGATGCCGAACCAGGCGAGATACGCGAGGCCGACGTACAGCACCGCGTGGACGAAGGTCGGATAGCGTTCGACGAGCACCGATGCGCCGCCGACGCCCGCGCCGATCAGGATCATGTCGGACAGTGCGCACAGCAGCACGATCTTGCCGACGTGCGAGCGCATGATGCCCTGCCGCAGCACGAAGGCGTTCTGCGCGCCGATGGTGACGATGAGCGATCCGCAGAGCGCGGCGCCGTGGGAAAAAGCGAGCCAGTTCATGGTGGGTGACAACGGTGGAAGCAGTAGACGGATGAATCGGGTAGCGCTAGTCTGCGGTCAGCATGAAAATAAGAGAAGCTAATTCACCTAATGCAGATTAAGGAAATCTAATGCTCGACTACGCGTTGCTCGATGCCCTCGCGGCCGTGATCCGGCACGGCTCGTTCGAGCGGGCGGCCAAGGAGCTGAATGTCACGCCGTCGGCCGTGTCGCAGCGGGTGAAACTGCTGGAGGAGCGGGTGGGCAGCGTGCTCGTGAAGCGCGGGCAGCCGTGCGTTGCGACGACGTCGGGTGCGCTGCTGTGCCGGCATACCGAACGCGTGCAACTGCTCGAGGCCGAGCTGGGCGGCCGGATGCCGGCGCTGCCGGGCCAGATCGCGAGCGCATGGCCGACGTTGCGCGTGGCCGTCAACGACGACAGCGTCGCGACGTGGTTCATCGACGCGGTCGGGCCGTTCTGCACGGAGCGCGAGACGTTGCTCGACCTCGTGATCGACGACCAGGACTACACGGCTTCACGCATTCGCGACGGCAGCGTGCAGGGCGCCGTGACCGCGCAGGCCGAGCCGATCCAGGGCTGCAGGTCGGAGCGGCTCGGGCGCATCCGCTATCGCGCGGTGTGCTCGCCGGCGTTTTACGAGCGCTACTTCGGTGCGGGCATCACGCGCGATGCACTGCGCCGCGCGCCGTGCGTGATGTTCAATCCGAAGGACGGGCTGCAGGCGCGTTTCATCCGGCGCGTGACGCGCGCGGATCTCGATCCGCCGCAGCACTGGATACCGCACGTCGCGGGCTACCTGCGTGCGTGTGAGACGGGATTGGGATGGGGGATGTGTCCGGACCGGATGGTCGACCGCCAACTGGCGGCGGGTGAACTGGTCGACATGTCGCGGGGGCGAACGATCGACATCGACCTTTACTGGCAGAGCTGGCGTTTGTCGATCGGCTGGCTCGACGATTTCAGCGCGGCGTTGAAGGCGCGCGCCGCGCTGTTTCTCGACTGATCGATTGTGCGATTCAAGCGGCGCGCGAGAGGCGCGCGCCGTGCGGCATCACATCAGACGTGATGCAGGCCGTCGAAATCGATGATCTGGACGTGGCGACCCTGCATTTCGATCAGGCCGCGCTTCTGGAATTTCGACAGCGTGCGGCTGACCGTTTCGAGCGTCATGCCGAGGTAGCTGCCGATGTCCTCGCGCGTCATCCGCAGGTTGAATTCCGACGGCGAGTAACCGCGCTTCAGGTAGCGCGACGATACGTCGAGCAGGAACGCGGCGACGCGTTCTTCCGCATTCAGCGAACCGAGCAGCATCGTTTGCGACGTTTCGCGCACGATCTGTTCGCTCATCAGCTTGTGCATGCGCAACTGCATCGAACCGGCTTCCGAGCACAGCGCCTTGAGCGCGCTGTACGGGATCACGCAGACGGAGCTGTCTTCCAGCGCGACCGCGGTACGCGGATGCGTGTCGTCGCAGATGCCGTCGAGGCCGAGCGCTTCGCCGGCGAGATGCAGGCCGGTGACCTGCTCGCGGCCGTCGTGGCGCGTCGCGACGGTTTTCAGCGAACCCGAGCGCACTGCGTACAGGTTGTCGAATGCGTCGCCTTCACGGAACAGCGCTTCGCCGCGCTTGACGGGGCGCGCTGCGCAGATGACCGACTCGAGGCGGCTGAGCGCTTCGGGCGCCAGGCCCTGCGGCATGCACAGGTGCCGCATTGCGCACGACGAGCAGTGCGCTGCCTGACGAGGAGCCCAGCTACCGGCATGCGGCGTGGCGGCGGGACGTGTGGCGACGGGCGTCAGCATGATCGTTTACTCCGGCGTTGAATCGACGGAATCATTGTCCCACCGCAACTTGCCGCTGTCGGGTGACAAAACGTCGCGACTGCCCGCGCATGCCGAACGCTGCTTACGCAGCCGGTTCGTCGACGTTGGCGGCCGCCGGAATCAGCAGCACGGGCAGCGTCGCGTGGCGCACGCACTGCTCGGCGATGCTGCCCAGCACGAGACGGCGGAACCCGCGGCGGCCATGCGTGCCGAGCACGATGAGATCGGCATCGAACGCTTTCGCGCCGTCGAGGATCAGCGACGACACGTCGTTGAGCGACGTCGCCTCGCCGAGCTTCGTCTCGCCCTTCACGCCGGCTGCCTGCATCAGCGCGGTGAAATCCTTCGCGAGTGCGTTGCCCTGCGCGACGAGCTGATCGCGCAGCACGGACGGATCGTAGCCCGGCACGTTGTAGTAGATCGCGGCGTTCTCGACCACGTAGAACGGTTGCAGCTCGGCGCCGTGCGATTTAGCGAGCGCCAGCGCGGCATCGAACGCATGGCGGGACGTGTCGCTGCCGTCGACGGCAACCAGAATACGCTTGTACATAGTGTCTCCGAATGGCGGGTTGAATCGAAGTCGGCCGGATGGCCGATCGGGCTGGGCAATGCGCAATGCTGCGAGGCAGAGTAAACCAATGGTCGGGAATTTGCAGTGAGGTGCCTGTCGTGCCGCGCGGCGGCGCTTCCGTTTCCGCGGCGCGCGGCCATGCACCCGGCGCATGCCGCACGGGGTGACGCGTACCGTGCGACATCGTGGCCGCTGTCGTCCGCATCGTCGGCGGGAAGTCATGCGCGCGCATCGGTGCCGTGTGTGGCACATGCACATGGACATGTATCGCCGCGCACGCCGATCGCATCGACACAACGCGACGGTCACGCGGATGCATTGCCCGCATCGCCATTCAATCGCAATCGCGCCGTTTCGACATGACCTCGATCAATGCAAGTGCGTCGCTGCGATTCACCGCATGCATGACACCGCCGGTGTCGCCGCGCGGAATCGTTCGCTTTTGCATCGCGCGGTGACCGGCACACGGCGCGGCGCGCAGCAAGGGCGTATGCCCATCCACAGCCATCGGCCGTCGACCGATACCGATCCGCAAACGAACGATCGATTCAAACGCCGCGCCGGCTATCTCGGCACGGTCGTCAGCTCGAAGACGCGCTCCGGCCGCCGCTGGTGGCCGGGCCAGTGCGTGCTGCCGTACATCCGGTGGACGGGGCCGAACAGCGCGTCGCTCATGGGCGGCGGCGCGTCGAAGCCTTTCTCGATCACCATGAAGCCGGCACGCAGCGCGAACGCCGGATGATTGCCGCCGGGGCGGCTGTCGAAACCGGCGAAGCCGTCGCCGGCTTCCGGCATCGCGTTGACGAGCGACGCGTTGCTGCGCGTGATTTCGTCGGGCGAGATCGGGCCGCCGCCGGCGAGGCGCGACGCCTCGCGGTTCTTGCCGTCGGTGTCGACCGTGCTGTCGTGCGTGTCGTCGTTGTCGAGCTCGATGCTGCGCGGACGCGAACGAGCGGTTTGACCGGATGATTCCATCGCGGCTCTCCTCGCGGCGAAGCGTGCCGGATCGAAGCAAATCCCGTTCCGGGCGTGACGGGAAAAGGCGCGCGGGCGATCGCCGCGGTCGCGCGACGCGCACTGATTTGTCATGATTTATTTCAGCTAGAAGACGCGTTTTCTACAGAGTATGATTCTTTTCCTGCGAAGCGGCGACAGGGGATGCAGTCGCGCCGCCTCTGCCCGCGCCGGGGGGCCGCAGCACCCTTAAAGACGGGTAGTGAACAACAAAGCAAGGGACTAGAGGTGGCGGATTCATGCAAGCGACTACTGCCTTCACGCACCGCGGTTATCTGTTGAACTGCGCGCCCGCGCGCGCCAGTGACGGTTCGTTCAAACCTTACGTCGTGATCTCCCGATCGAGCGACGGGGAACTCGTCGCGAACCGTTTTTTCCCGATCGAGCTCCAGTTCAACGACGAAGGCGACGCGATCGCGCACGCGCGCGACTGGGCCGTGCGATGGATCGATGCGAGCAGCATCACGATCTGACGCCGTCGCGATCCAGTGCCATCGGCCGTCCGGCCGATCCCCGGCGTGCCGCTCCCGGACGGAAAACGCGGTAATCTTGTGGAACCCGTCACTTTATTAGCGGCCGTGCGATCGAGCGCGGCTGCCTGCATTGGCATATGTCGACATCACCCGCCCGTCAGTGGGGCCTTGAAGAAATCGTTGCCGGCTTGCGCGAGTCGCGCGAGGAACTCCATCGCACGCGCCATCCGCGCGGCATTCGCGAGCTGCCGTCGCGCGATGCGATCTGCAAGATTGTGACCGGCCTGCGCGCGTCGATGTTTCCGACGCACTACGGCGCACCGGATCTGACCGACGAAAGCGTCGACTTCTACGTCGGCCACACGCTCGAAAGCACGCTGCGCATTCTGTCCGAACAGATCCGCCGTGCGTTGCCGTTTTTGCCCGAACATGCCGATACGCCGTTCGCCGAGCTCGACGAACGCGCGTTCGAAATCGCGCGCGAATTCGGCCGGCAGTTGCCGGCCGTCCGCGCGCTGCTCGTCAGCGATATCCAGGCCGCGTATGCGGGCGATCCGGCCGCGCAGCACATCACCGAGATCCTGCTGTGCTACCCCGGCGTGCTGGCGATGATGCATCACCGGCTCGCGCATGCGCTGCACCAGCTGGGCGTGCCGCTGCTGGCGCGATTCATCAATGAAATCGCCCACTCGGCTACCGGTATCGACATCCACCCCGGTGCGCAGATCGGCCCGAGCTTCTTCATCGACCACGGCACGGGCGTCGTGATCGGCGAGACGGCGATCATCGGCGAGCGTGTGCGCGTGTACCAGGCCGTCACGCTCGGCGCGAAGAGCTTCCCAGCCGATGGCGAAGGTGCGCTGGTCAAGGGCAATGCGCGGCACCCGATCGTCGAGGACGACGTGGTGATCTACGCGGGCGCGACGATTCTCGGTCGCGTGACGATCGGGCGCGGCTCGGTGATCGGCGGCAACGTGTGGCTCACGCACAGCGTGCCGCCCGGCACGAGCGTCGCGCAGGGCAAGGTTCGAGAAGGCGGGAGCGCCGACAAGCCGTAACGCGGCGCGCGGCCGACGGCTGCCGGCCTCGCGCACCGGTCAGTGCTTGCCGTCGGGCGCGCGGTGCTTGTACAGCACGTCCTGGTCGACGCGGATCAGGTTCTGCCCCGCATCGACGACGAAATCCACGCCGTTGTACGCGTTGCCCGTCAGCATCAGGATCGCGCTCGCGACGTCGTCGGGGCCCGCGATGCGCGCGAGCGGCGTCGATGCGCGGCTCGCGTGTTCGAAGTCGGCTTGCGTCTGGTCGTCGCTCGGCAGCATCAGCCCGGGGAACACCGCATTCACGCGCAGCACCGGCGCGGACGACAGCGCGAGCATCTGCGTGAGGTTGCCGAGCGCGGCCTTCGCGACCGTATAGCTGAAATGGTCGCGGTGAAAGTTTTCCTTTATCTTCTGGTCGACCACATTCACGACGACACCCTGCGTGCCGGCCGCGCGGGCCCGTTCGTAGAACGCGCGCGTGAGCAGGATCGGCGCGCGGCAGTTGACGGCCCACGCCTGGTCGAATGCCGCGAGGTCGAAGCTCGGGAAATGGTCCTGCCAGAACACCGATGCGTTGTTGACGAGCACGTCGAGGCGTCCGAAGCGCGCATACACCTGGTCGATCAGCGCGGTGATCTGCGCGGCATCCGACAGGTCGGCCTGCAGCGCGACCGAATCGTGCCCGCGTTCGGCGATCGCACGGGCCGCCGCCTGCGCGGCATCGGCCGAACGGTCGTAATGCACCGCGGTGCGATAGCCGTGCGCGGCGAAATACTCGGCGAACGCGCGCCCGGCCCGGCGCGCGGCGCCGGTCACGAGCACGACGGGCGCGTGCGCCGCTTGCTTCGTCTGCTCCATTACGTATTCGTCAGGTTGACTGAAGAGGGATTGGCGACGATCGACAGGAATTCGCGCCGCGTCGACGGATCGGTGCGGAACGTGCCGAGCATGCGCGACGTCACCATCTCGACGCCCGGCTTGTGCACGCCGCGCGTCGAGATGCACTGGTGCGCGGCTTCGAGGATCACGCCGACGCCCTTCGGCTGCAGCACGTCGAACAGTGTGTCGGCGATCTGCACGGTCATCTTTTCCTGGATCTGCAGGCGCTTTGCGAACGCGTCGACGAGGCGCGCGAGCTTCGAGATACCGACCACGCGATGATTCGGCAGATACGCGACGTGCGCGCGGCCGATGATCGGCACCATGTGGTGCTCGCAGTAGCTCTCGAAGCGGATGTCCTTCAGCACGATCATTTCGTCGTAGCCGTCGACTTCGCTGAACGTGCGCGCGAGGATGTCGCGCGGCTCCAGCGCATAGCCGGCGAAGAACTGCTCATAGGCGCGCACGACCCGTGCGGGCGTGTCGATCAGGCCTTCGCGCGCGGGATCGTCGCCGGCCCAGCGCAACAGCACGCGAACGGCGTCTTCCGCTTCTTCACGGCTCGGGCGGGATGCGGCTGGTTCAGGCCGCGCGGACTTCTTTTTAGCCATCTATCTGCTCCATCGAATGCCGCCGCCGGGGCGGCGCGGGATCCGGGCATTGTTTCATGCTTTCGCGGGGCGCGTGTGCGGCCGGGGGCCCGCTCTTCGCGTGAACATGCCCCGGCGCTCACTTCGGCCATTCGTCCTGTTCGTCGTTGAAGAGCGACGCGACGACGCCGCGCAGCCACGCGGTGCGCGGATCGTTGTGATACTTGCGATGCCAGTGCTGCTTCAGGTCGAAGCGCGGCAGCGCCAGCGGCGGCTCGACGGGCACGATGAACGCGTGCTCGGCCGCGTACGCATAGCCGATCGCATGCGGCACCGTCGCGATCAGGTCGGTGCGGCTCAGGATGAACGGCAGGCTCATGAAGTGCGGCGTCTCGAGCACCGCGCGGCGCTGCATGCGCTGCTTCGCGAGATATTTCTCGAGCACTTCCTGGCTGCGCCCTTCGGCGCGCACGACCGCGTGCCCGCAGCCGAGGAACTGCTCGACCGTGAACGGCGGCGCCTGCTCGAATGGATGGCCGCGCCGCATCAGGCACACGAACCGGTGCGTGAACAAGCGCTGCTGGAAGAAGTTGTTGCCGTCGAGATCCGGGAAGTAGCCCACCGCGAGATCGATCGAACCGGCTTCGAGGCCACGCCCGACTTCGTCGTGCGCGAGCGAGACCGAGCGCAGGTTCGCGTGCGGCGCGCGCGTCGCGAACGCCTGCAGCAGCTTCGGCAGGAACACGATCTCGCCGACGTCCGACAGCGCGATCGAGAACGTATGCGTGCTCGCGGCCGGGTCGAAGTCGTGCGGCGCGACGAGGCCGCGCTCGATCTGCGCGAGCGCGTCGCGGGCGGCCGGCAGCAACGCGAGCGCGCGCGGCGTCGGCTCCATCCCGCGCGACGTGCGCACGAACAGCGGATCGCCGAAGTACTCGCGCAGGCGGCCGAGCGCCGTGCTCACGCGCGGCTGGCTGACGCCGAGCAGGTCGCCCGCGCGGCTCACGTTGCGCGTGTCGTCGAGCGCGACGAGGTAGGGAATGAGGTTCAGATCGAGCGCATCCATCGCCAGGCCAGTATCGTCAAAACGTATACAACATATCTCCTGAATCGCGTTGCCGCATAGTCGGGAAAGCGCTCAAATGTGTTCGACGATTCGAATTAATGTTCAGGAGACGAACAATGCGCACCCAGGTCGCCATCATCGGCGCCGGTCCGTCCGGCCTTTTGCTTTCCCATCTGTTGCGCCTGCAAGGCGTCGATTCCATCCTCGTCGAAGCGCGTTCGCGCGAATACTGCGAGAACCGCATCCGCGCCGGCGTGCTGGAGCAGGGCACGGTCGACACGCTGAACGAAGCCGGCCTCGGCGACCGGATGCGCCGCGAAGGGCTCGAACATCACGGCATCGAACTGCTGTTCTCGGGCCAGCGCCACCGCATCGACCTGTCCGAGTTGACCGGCGGGCGCGCGATCACCGTCTACAGCCAGCACGAAGTGGTGCGCGACCTGATCGCGGCCGGCGTCGAGCATGGCCACGCGATGCACTTCGAGGTGAGCGACGTCGCGTTGCACGACATCGAAGGCGAGCACCCCTTCGTCACGTTCAAGCATGCCGACGGCCGCGAAGACCGCATCGACTGCGACTACATCGCCGGCTGCGACGGCTTTCACGGCATCGCGCGCCAGACGATTCCGGCGGAACGATTGAACACGTTCGAGCGCGTCTATCCGTTCGCGTGGCTCGGCATCCTCGCCGACGCGGCGCCGTCGCTCGACGAACTCGTCTACGCGCATCACGACAATGGTTTCGCGCTGTTCTCGATGCGCTCGCCGACGGTCACGCGCCTGTACCTGCAGTGCAAGCCCGACGAAGACCTCGCCGAATGGTCCGACACGCGGATCTGGGACGAATTGCACACGCGCTTCTCGAACGACACGGGCTGGACGCCGACCGAGGGCCGGATCACGCAGAAGAGCGTCACGCCGATGCGCAGCTTCGTGTCCGAGACGATGCAGCACGGGCGCCTGTTCCTCGCCGGCGACGCCGCGCACATCGTGCCGCCGACCGGCGCGAAGGGGATGAACCTGGCGGTGGCCGACGTCCGCGCGCTGTCCCGCGCGCTCGGTGCGCGCTACCGCAACGGCGACGCGACGCTGCTCGACACGTATTCCGCGACCTGCCTCGAGCGCGTGTGGCGCGCCGAGCACTTCTCGTACTTCATGACGAACATGCTGCATTCGTCGCCGGAGGACTCGCCGTTCGTCAATCGCCTGAAGTTTGCGGAGCTGAAATACGTGACGCGCTCGCGGGCCGCCGCGCAGGCACTCGCAGAAAACTACGTCGGGCTGCCGTTCGACGATGCGACGCCCCCCGAGGCAACCCGCCTTGACAACGCGCTGTGCGCGACTCTATGATCGGCCCATCGTTCGCTAATCGAATCTCGGTTCGAACAGCGAACAAAACCGGGATCGACATCGGCCCCGGCGCGGCACGCGGCACGCGCGTGTCCCCTCGACAGGCCGCGCATCGAGCCGCGGGTTCGTATCAGGAAGAGACATGGTCAACAAGATTTTCGAATCGCTTCAGTCGGCGGTGGCCGACATCCACGACGGCGCGACAATCATGATCGGCGGCTTCGGCACGGCAGGCATGCCGTCCGAGCTGATCGACGCGCTGATCGAACAGGGCGCGCGCGACCTGACGATCGTCAACAACAACGCCGGCAACGGCGAGACGGGCCTCGCGGCGCTGCTGAAGGCGAAGCAGGTGCGCAAGATCATCTGCTCGTTCCCGCGCCAGAGCGACTCGCAGATATTCGACGGGCTGTATCGCGCCGGCGAGATCGAGCTGGAGCTCGTGCCGCAGGGCAACCTCGCGGAGCGCATCCGCGCGGCGGGCGCCGGCATCGGCGGCTTCTTCACGCCGACGGGCTACGGCACCAAGCTCGCGGAAGGCAAGGAAACGCGCGTGATCGACGGCAAGCCGTATGTATTCGAGACGCCGATCCACGCCGATTTCGCGCTCGTGAAGGCGTACAAGGGCGATCGCTGGGGCAATCTCGTGTATCGCAAGACCGCACGCAACTTCGGGCCGATCATGGCCAGCGCCGCGAAGGTCGCGATCGTGCAGGTGTCGGAAGTCGTGCCGCTCGGCGCGCTGAACCCGGAACACATCGTGACGCCGGGCATTTTCGTCCAGCGCATCGTCGAGGTGCCGCAGGCCGCGCATGCGGCCGAGCTGGCCGCCGAACACGCCACGTCCCAAGCCGCCTGAGGAAACCGACATGAAACGACTGACCCGCGATGAAATGGCCAAGCGCGTCGCCCAGGACATCCCCGAAGGCGCGTACGTGAACCTCGGCATCGGCGTGCCGACGCTGGTGGCGAACCACCTCGATCCGAGCAAGGAGATCTTCCTGCACAGCGAGAACGGGTTGCTCGGCATGGGCCCCGCGCCCGCGCCCGGCGAGGAAGACGACGAACTGATCAATGCCGGCAAGCAGCACGTCACGCTGCTCACCGGCGGTGCGTATTTCCACCACGCGGATTCGTTCGCGATGATGCGCGGCGGCCACCTCGACTACTGCGTGCTCGGCGCGTTCCAGGTTTCGGCGACCGGCGACCTTGCGAACTGGCATACGGGTGCGCCTGACGCGATTCCGGCGGTCGGCGGCGCGATGGACCTCGCGATCGGCGCGAAGCAGGTATTCGTGATGATGGAGCACCTGACGAAGCAGGGCGAGAGCAAGATCGTCGCGCAGTGCTCGTATCCGGTCACCGGCGTGCAGTGCGTGAGCCGCATCTATACGGATCTCGCCGTGCTCGACGTGACGGCCGATGGTCTTGCCGTGAGCGAGATCTTCACCGACCTGTCGTTCGACGAACTGCAGAAGCTGACCGGCGTGCCGCTGATCGACGCGACGCAAAAGGCCGCTGCCTGAACCGCGAGCGTGCCGGCGCGTGCGCTTGCGCGCAGGCCGGCACGCTTGGGTGGACAATAGGCGCACGCCGTTTCCCCAATCTGATGCCATGCTCGAAGACAGCGCCCGTCTGACCTCCCTCATCTGCGGCACCGAGCCGCTCAACCGGATCTGGTCCCCCCGCGCGACGATCCAGCGGATGCTCGACGTCGAAGCCGCGCTCGCGCGTGCGCTCGCCGCGCAGCAGGTGATTCCCGCCGCCGCGGTTGCGCCGATCGAACGCGCGTGCGATGCGAGCCGGCTCGACGCCGACGCGCTCGCGCACGGCGCGGCGCTCGGCGGCAATCTCGCGATTCCGCTCGTCAGGCAGCTCACCGCGCAGGTGAAGGCCGACGACCCCGAGGCCGCGAAGTTCGTGCACTGGGGCGCGACGAGCCAGGACATCATCGATACCGCCACCGTGCTGCAGTTGCGCGACACGCTCGACGTGCTCGAGCCGATGCTCGACGAAGCATGCGCATCGCTCGCGGCGCTCGCGCGCACCCATCGCGCGACGCCGATGATCGGCCGCACGTGGCTGCAGCAGGCGCTGCCGATCACGCTCGGCCTGAAATTCGCGCAATGGCTCGATGCGTTGCTGCGCCATCGCGCGCGCTTCGCCGAATTGCGCGAGCGTGCGCTCGTGCTGCAGTTCGGCGGCGCGGCCGGCACGCTCGCGAGCCTGCGCGAGCAGGCGGCCGGCGTCACGGCCGCGCTGGCGGCGGACCTGAAGCTCGCGGCGCCGGCCGTGCCGTGGCACACGCAGCGCGACCGCATTGCGGAAGCCGCATCCTGCTTCGGGATGCTGACGGGCACGCTCGGCAAGATCGCGCGCGACGTGTCGCTGCAGATGCAGACCGAAGTCGGCGAGCTCGGCGAGCCGGCCGCCGCCGGCAAGGGCGGCTCGTCGACGATGCCGCACAAGCGCAACCCGGTCGGCTGCGCAGCCGTGCTGACGGCTGCCGTGCGCGCGCCGAACCTCGTTGCGACGGTGTTCGCGGGCATGGTCCAGGAACACGAACGCGCGCTCGGCGGCTGGCAGGCCGAATGGGATGCATTGCCCGATCTCGCGCGCCTGACCGGCGGCGCGCTGGCGCAGATCGCGCAGATCGTCGCGGGCCTCGACGTGAACACCGAACGCCTGGCCGCCAACCTCGACCTGACCCGCGGGCTGATTCTCGGCGAAGCGGTGATGCTCGCGCTCGGCGACAAGATCGGCCGGCTCGACGCGCATCACGTCGTCGAACATGCGTCGAAGGAAGCCGTACGTACCGGCGCGACGCTGTTCGACGTGCTCGCCGCCGATGCGACCGTGTCGGCCCACCTGTCGCGCGACGTGCTCGCGCGGCTGCTCGATCCCGCTCATTACGTCGGCGAGGCGCAGGCCTACGTCGACGCCGTGCTCGCGCTGCATGCGGGCGCGCAATCACCAGGAGAACATTGATGCCTTTCGCCACTGTCAACGGCGTGAAACTGCATTACCGGATCGACCGTGCGGCGCGCGACGACGCGCCGTGGCTCGTCTTCTCGAACTCGCTCGGCGCCGACCTGCAGATGTGGGCGCCGCAGATCCGTCCGCTCACGCAGCACTTCAACATCCTGCGCTACGACACGCGCGGCCACGGCCATTCCGACGCGCCGGCCGGTTCGTACACGATCGAGCAGCTCACCGGCGACGTGATCGGCCTGCTCGACCACGTCGGCATCGCACGCGCGCATTTCTGCGGTATCTCGATGGGCGGGCTGACGGGTGCTGCGCTGGCCGCACGCTTCCCGTCGCGCATCGTCCGCGCGGTGCTGTCGAACACCGCCGCGAAGATCGGCTCGCCGGAAGTGTGGGCGCCGCGGGCGCAGAAGGCGCGTGCCGAAGGGATGGCCGCGCTCGCCGACGCCGTGCTGCCGCGCTGGTTCACCGACGCGTTCGTCGAACGTGAGCCGCGCCTGTTCGATGCGATCCGCGACACCTTCGTGCATACCGACAAGGACGGCTACGCGGCGAACTGCGACGCGCTGAACGCAGCCGACCTGCGCGAAGAGGTGAAAGGCATCGCGCTGCCGGTGCTCGTCGTGACCGGCGCGAAGGACATGTCGACGCCGCCCGACCAGGGCCGCGCGCTGGCCGCCGCGATTCCGGGTGCGCAGCACGTCGAATTCGACGCCGCGCATATTTCGAACATCGAGTGCACCGACGGCTTCAACCGCGCGCTGCTCGATTTCCTGACCGCGTGAGGCACCGGCGATGGATGACCAGGAACGTTATGAAGCAGGGATGAAGGTGCGCCGCGCGGTGCTCGGCGACGCGCACGTCGACCGTTCGCTCGAGAACCGCACCGAGGTGACCGACGAATTCCAGAACCTGATCACGCGCTATGCATGGGGCGAGATCTGGACGCGCGACGGCTTGCCGCGCCATACGCGCAGCCTGCTGACCATCGCGATGATGGTGGCGCTGAACCGCGGCGAGGAACTGGCGCTGCATCTGCGCGCTGCGCGCAACAACGGCGTGACGCGCGACGAGATCAAGGAAGTGCTGCTGCAGACCGCGATCTATTGCGGCGTGCCGGCTGCGAATTCCGCGTTCCATCTCGCGGACAAGATCTTCAAGGAACAGGATGGGGCCGCCTAGGTGAGGCCGGTTGATTGCCGGGCGTAGTCCGAGCCTGGGTCGAGGCACGCAGATGGTGGCGGGCCTCGACGATGAACGAACGCGCCGGCAGAGCATCGGCGCGCGGCGCACCGGTTGTCCGGTACGCGAACAAAGGCAAGACGTGGTTCCGAGGCCGCGTCGCTTATAAACAGAGTGGCTTTGCGTGGGATCCAGGCAAGCGCTAAAAGCGCCAACTTGGATCGACCGCGAAGCATGGGATCCAAGTAAGCGCTAACGCGCTAACCTGGATCGACACAGGAGACTAGCGATGAATCGCACACCCGTGGTCGATGTCCAGACCTTCATCAACGAGCAGCCGTTCGGCGGTTTTCAATGGCTCGTATTCCTCATGTGTTTCGTGATCGTGCTGCTCGACGGCTTCGATACGGCTGCGATCGGTTTCATCGCGCCGTCGCTGCTCGGCGAATGGAACCTCACCAAACCTGATCTCGCACCGGTGCTGAGCGCCGCGCTGTTCGGCCTCGCGTGCGGCGCGCTCGTGTCGGGCCCGCTGTCCGACAAGCTCGGGCGCCGCTCGCTGCTGCTCGGCTCGGTGTTCCTGTTCGGCGTCGCATGCCTGATGTCCGCATTCTCGACGACCATCGGGCACCTGACGATCCTGCGCTTCGTCACCGGCGTCGGGCTGGGCGCGGCGATGCCGAACGCGGTCACGATGATGGGCGAGTTCTGCCCGGACAAGCGCCGCGCGACCGTGATCAACCTGATGTTCTGCGGCTTCCCGCTCGGCGCCGCGTTCGGCGGTTTCCTCGCCGCATGGATGATTCCGCATTTCGGCTGGCGTAGCGTGCTGATCCTCGGCGGCGTGACGCCGCTGCTGCTCGGCGTGCTGTTGCTGCTGAAGATGCCGGAATCGGTGCGCTTCATGGTTGCCAACAACCACGCGGTCGACAAGGTCCGCGCGACGCTCGCGCGCATCTCGCGCGATGCGCTGAACGCCGGCTCGTTCGCGCTGACGGAAGCCGCGCCTCAGACCGGCGGCAAGGGCCTCGGCGTCGTGCTGTCGCGCTCATACATCGTCGGCTCGGTGATGCTGTGGCTCGCGTACTTCATGGGGCTCGTGATCTTCTACGCGTCGATCAACTGGATGCCGATCCTGCTGAAGGATGCCGGGCTGACACCGAAGAGCGCGACGCTGATCTCCGCGCTGTTCCCGCTCGGCGGCGTCGGCGCCGTGCTGTGCGGTGTGCTGATGGACCGCTTCAACGCGAACCGTGTGATCGCCGTGTGCTATGCGCTGACAGCGGTGAGCGTCTATGCGATCGGGCAGGCGGCCGGCAACGTGGGGCTGCTCGTGCTGGTCGTGTTCGTGGCCGGCGTGCTGATGAATACCGCGCAATCGTCGATGCCGGCGCTCGCCGCCGCGTTCTATCCGACCGAAGGGCGTGGCACGGGGGTCGCGTGGATGCTCGGCGTCGGCCGCTTCGGCGGGATTGCGGGATCGTTCCTGGTCGCCGAGCTGACGCGCCGGCATTTCTCGTTCGCGGGCGTGTTCGCGACGATCGCCGTCGCGGGCTTGCTCGCGTGCGTCGCGCTGCTGATCAAGCAGATGGCGCGGCCGCATGGCGTGCCGCAGCCGGCAGGCAAGATCGAATCGCTCGGGCATTGAGCGAAGCGCGGGCCGGTGCGATGCGCCGGCCCGCCGCTACGGCGGCCGTCGGGCCGCCGGCTATTCCTCCGTGTCGTGTTCCCTCACGAAGTTGCGCAGATATGCGCGAAGCGCGGCCTCCCGGCCGCGATGATCGGCGAGGTTCGCGGCGCCCATGTCTTCCTCTTCACCGAACATCGTCGGCGGCGCGCTGTAGATACCGATCTCGATGTCTTCGCGCAGCACGCGAATCTCGTGCGTGAGCGGGTGATACTCGGCGATCCAGTGCATCCCCTCGATGTGTTCGCCCGCCCTCAGCATTGGCTTCATCGACACTCTCCCGGCAGCAGCGGCGCAACCGGCGAAACGGTTGAGCGCGCCCGTAACAAAAGGGTACGCCTGCATCGGGCGAATCTCAACGGGCGCGTGGTGAGCGCTCACTACGCCAGCAGGTGCGCGACCAGCGGGTACAGCGACAGGATCAGCAGCATGGCCATCGTCATGTTGAACATGCGCAGCGCGCGCGGGTTCGACAGGAAGCGGCGCAGGCCGAGGCCGAAAGCGGCCCACAGGCAGATGCACGGGAAGCCGATCAGGATGAACACGACGGCCATCCATGCGGCGTTCATCCCGTAGTCGGCGGACAGGCGGACCGTCGTCGCGGCGGTCAGCACCATCATCCAGGCCTTCGGGTTGATCCACTGGAACGCGGCGGCTTCGATGAACGTCATCGGACGCGGCTTGCCGCCATGAGCCTTCACTTCGCCCGACGTGCCGATGCGCCACGCGAGGTAGAGCAGGTACGCGACGCTCGCCGCTTCGAGGATCGTGTACAGCAGCGGCATGCGCTTGAACGCTTCGCCGAGGCCGAAGCCGACGCAGAGCATCAGGATCGCGACGCCGATGCTGATGCCGAACAGGTGCGGCATGGTGCGGCGGAAACCGAAATTGACGCCGGATGCGAGCAGCATCGTGTTGTTCGGGCCGGGCGTGATCGACGTGACGAGCGCGAACAGCATGCCGGCGGGCAACGCGCTGAGGGTGAGGAATTCCATCGCGGATTCTCCATTCGGTTCTGGACTGGGATGGAGGTCAGTTTAGCGACGGTTTTCTGTACAGTACCGGTACAGTTTGTTTGACGAATGCCGGTACGGGGGGTGGGCG
>NZ_PTXM01000039.1:0-52252 GCF_004343765.1 Burkholderia sp. SRS-25 | reverse complement strand
TCCTTCGTAATCGCTTTCGGCTTCGGCGGCGAGCGCACGATAGGCCGGCATGCCGGAAATGGTCGCCGCCTGTTCGAGCGCCGCGGGCGGCGCAAACTGACGGGTTTCGTGAAGAACCGATTCAATCTTGGACAAGCGTGTCTCCTTGCGTTCTTGTGATGCCTGACGGTGTTCCGGAAAACGCAACATGCATGCCAGCATCGGCGATCGACGCGCGCCGGCGGCGACAACCGCGGCAGCCGGGGCGCGTGCCGAACGATCGTTACCGGCGGACCACGGCGTGCACGGCAACACGATGCGGCCGGTCGTTCAGAAATGCAGCAGGGTGTGTTGCAGTCCTGAGCATTGGCGTGAAGCTGGAAAGGCTGCCGGTACCGCCGCGTCAGGCGAGCAGCGATCGCAGCGCCGGCGCGTGTCCGAATTGCCGGATGCGCTCGAGCGCCGCCACCTCGATCTGGCGAACGCGTTCGGCCGACAGGTTCAGTTGGCGGCCGATCTCGCGCAGCGAATACTCGCTGTCCACGTCGATGCCGTACCTCAGGCGAAGAATCCATGCTTCGCGCGCGGGCAGGCTGTCGATCAGCGCCGCCACCGCGGAGCGAAGCTGGCCGGCGCTCGCGGCGTCTTCCGGGTTCGGCGCATCGGGATCGATCGTGACGTCGCACAACGTGAGGTCGTGATCGGGCGAAACGGGCGAGTCGGCGGAGACGGGCTCGCGCACGACGCGCATCAGTTCGCGTACCTTGTCGACGGGCAGTTGCATCTGCGCGGAGAGTGCCGGCGCGTCGGCGACATCGCCGGTGCGCTGCCGGTGCGTCAGCGCGAGCCGCGACAGCTTGTTGAGCGCATCGACCGTATGGGCGGGCACCCGTATCGTGCGGCCCTGATCGGCGAGCGCGTGCGTGATCGCCTGCCGGACCCACCAGGTCGCATACGTCGAGAATTTGAAGCCGCGCCGGTGGTCGTAGCGATCGACGGCCTTCAAGAGGCCGATATTGCCTTCCTGGATCAGGTCGAGGAACGGCAGGCCGCGATCGGGATACCGTTTGGCGATGGATACGACGAGCCGCAGATTGCTGCGGAACAGTTTCGTTCTCGCGGGTTGCATCGCACGCTCGATACGCGACAGCCGCGCGTCGAGCGCGACCGCGATGGTGAGCGGCAGCGGCGACTGGCCGGCGAGGCGGGCAAGCGCGATGCGCGCATCGATCAGCGCCGGTGTGTGGCGGGCGACGGCGGCGGCGCATTCGGGATGCGCGGCGATGCAGGCGCGCAGCCAGGCGTGCGCGTCGTCGCACGGCGCGAAGCGGTCGCAGCGCGTCGATCCGGTGCGTATGCCTGATGCGGCCAGCGTATCGACGAGCCGTTTTTCGACCTGGCGCGCCCGGGTGGCGCGCTCAACGTTCGCATGACCGATGCGCTCGATCGCGCGCGACGTGAAGCGGATCCTGCCGGTCACCGCGGCAGCTTCGCGAATCAGCGCGCGATAACGGGCCGACGCGAACCCGTCGGCGTGCAACGCGTGCCGCATCGCCGGTGCCAGCGCGCTGGCGCGCTCCAGCGATTCGGCAACCGCATCGCGCCACGCCGGGCTGTCCGGCGAGAGGCCGGTGTCGCCCGATTCCATGGCGGGGTCGGGCGCCGTGTCGTTCCCGGGCGAATCGTCGTGCGAATCGTCGGGCGGCATCACGGGCGCTTGCGTGAGCCATTCGGCGTTCCCGGCGAACCCCGTCACGTAGACCGACGCCGCGACCTTGCCGGCGCGGATGTCGTCTGCGATCGCGGCGATGCCGGCGAGTGCCTCCGGATCCCGGCTCAATGCGTCGATGCATGCCGCGCGGCCGCTTTCCAGGTGAAGCGCGAGCGCGATCTCTTCGTGGCGGTCGAGGAGCGGCGTCGCGCTCATGTCCCGCAGATAGAGCCGGACCGGATCGTTGGTCCGGCCCGTGATCAGATCGTCGGGCGCGAGCGGCGCCGATGCGTCCGCGAGCCGCAGCGTGACTTCCGGCGCCTGCGCGAAATGACGGTCGAGTGTCCACGCGGTACGCGAGCCGGCATGCGCGCGCACCTCGATGCCGAGCGCGCGGAGCGTCGCCGCGGCCGCGTCGACGTCCGTGCGTTCCGCCGCATCGTCGGGCAACGCGTCGGCGATTTCGCCGTGCGTCACGTAACCGCGATCGATGCCCAGCGCGATCAACGCATGCAGATGGGCCGCGTGTTCGGCATCCGTGGCGCGACGCGGTGCGCTGTCGCGTCCGCGCGCGGCCCCGGGATCAAGCGAGCTTTGCATAGACGTTGCACCAGCCTTCGGCGGCAACCGTCTTGCCCGCGAACATCGGGCACGTGCCGAAGGATTCACCCGCGGCGGCCTTGTAGAAGCGGCAGTTCGAACAGGTCTGGCCGGCCTGGTATTTCGGGAACTTGCCCGCGTCGACGGTCGTGGCTTTGGCGCGGTAGCCGAGCGTCTTCGCGGCCGCGTCGTTTTCATCGACGGGCGGCGGGGCTGCGAATGCGCGGGTGCCGGCTGCGAGTGCGGCGCACAGGCCGGCCGCCTGGACGAAGAAGGTTCGGCGATTGGAGGAGATCATGGCGTTGTCCTGAATGAAATAAAAAGATGAAGCCGGGCCCGCGCGCCGGGCATGCTGCCCGGCGCGGCGGTCGGTCGGTCGAAACGAAAGCGGGCGGGGAAGTTACTTGCGCGGTCCGGCGATGAGCGGCGCCTTCGACGCGGTGGCGGCATCGGCGGTCAGCTTGCTTTTGGACGCGTCATAGCCGTTCGAGTAAAGCAGGAACGCCATCACGTCCTCGTATTCCTGTGCCGTCATCTTGCCGGGGCGATCGGCCGGCATGTTGTTCGACATGTACTGGAAGATGCCGCCGACCGTGATGTGCGACTTGCCTTCGGGGGCGAAGGATTCCCCGCTCAGCGCGGGAGCGGTATTGCCTTCGAGCTGGTCGCCGTGACATTTCGCGCAGGCGTCGCCGTAGAGCTTCTTGCCATGCTGGACCTGCGCCTGGTCGAACGACGGCATCTCGCTGCCTTCGCTGGCCGATACCTTGATGAAGCCGCTCCTTGCCGGCATGGATGGTGCGGACGCGATCGCGCCGTCGAGAAACCGGCCGGGCGCACGCGCGGCGGCGGCTTGCGCGACCGTGTCCGGAAGCGCCCAACCGCGCGTGAGCGAGGCGAGGCGGCCATCGCCGCTCATGCGGGACAGTGTTGCGTCGACGCGCTTTTGCAATGCGTCCTTGCCCGGCCCGAATGCGAACGACAGTTGCCAGATGGAGTAGGGCGAGGAAGTCGCCGCGACCCGGAACCGTTGGCGCGGGTGCGCTCGCTCGTACGCTACGACGCTCGGATACCAGACGATCGCGCGCTGGGCACGGCCCGCGGCGACCGCGCCGATCGTCTTCTCGCTCGTGTCTTCGAGGTCGAAGCGGGCGTTCGCCTGCTGGGCGGCGATCAGTTGAGACGGGCTGCCGTACGTGGCCGCGATCGTTTCCTTGGCGCCGGACGAGGCCTGCGCGTCGAGCAGCGACACGCTGACGTATCCGGCGCGCAGATAGCCTTGCGAGAACGTCATTTTCGATCCCGATGCATCGGCGATTTCCGAGCGTGGGAAGCCGGCGATCACGTCGCAGTCGCGTTCGAGCGATTTCTTCAGCTCGCCGGCGGAGATGCCGTCGTCGCCGCCATCGTCGTCGACGCCGCGCTTGTTGAACGTCGCGACGATGCCTGCGGTGCGGAACACTTCGCGTGCAACGGATCGGTCGAGTGCCGTGGTCGGGCTGCCGGGCAGCGTGCAGATGCGCACGCCGGCCGACGCGGTTGCCGGTGTCAGCGCCACGCCCACGGCGAGCAGACTGGCGACGGTAACGGAAGTGAGACGAGTATTCATGATCCTGTGTCCGGTGGAAGCGGGGAGGGCGTCGCGCCCGCATCGGGCGCATGCGGGCGCGACTCGGGCCTGGCGCCTGGTCAGTCGAGCGCGAACACGTAGAGCGTGCCGCCGCGCGGAACGTCCTTCGCGATGTCGGCCATCGGGCCGCCCCAGATCGGGTTCGCGCCGCCGTAACCGGCCAGCACGGCGACGTATTCCTTGCCGTCGACCTCATACACCGACGGCTGGGAGATGATGCCGCTCGCCAGTTGCGGGCTTTCCCAGAGCACCTTGCCGGTCGCCGTGTCGAACGCATACAGGTGGCCGTCGAGCGAGCCGCTGAACGCGAGACCGCTCGCGGTGGTCGCGACGCCGCCGTTCCACGGCTTCTTCGACCAGTGGCTCCACAGCTTCTTGCCGGTGTTCACGTCGATGGCCGTCAGTTCGCCGTAGCCCTCGCTGCCCGGTTCGGGCTTGATCTCGAAGCCTTCGCCGAGGTACGGCAGGCCCTCCATGTAGCTGACCGACTTGCCGGTGAGACTCATGCACGCATGCAGCGCGGGCACGACCGCGATGTTGCGTTCCTGGTCATAGGAGATCGACCACCAGTTCTTGCCGCCGAGGAAGCTCGGGCACGTTTCGATCGTCGTGCCGGCCTTCGGGAACTTCGATGCATCCTGGATCGGCTTGCCGTCGGCCGTGTAGCCGGTGACCGACAACGCCTTCACGAACGGCGTCGCATAGATCAGCTTGCCGGTCGTGCGGTCGATCGCGTGGAAGAAGCCGTTGCGGTCCGCGTGGATGATCGCGTCGTAGTCCTTGCCTTTGTACTTGATGTCCGCAAGCACGGCCGCGTTCACGCCGTCGTAGTCCCACGTGTCGTTGTTCGTGTACTGGTAGTGCCACTTCAGGTTGCCGTTCTTCGCGTCGAGCGCAAGCAGCGAGTCGGAATACAGGTTGTCGCCGGGGCGCAGCGCCGCGAGCCACGGGCCCGGGTTGCCGACACCCCAGTACAGCGTGCGGGATGCGGCGTCGTAGGTGCCGGTGAGCCACGCCGCGCCACCGCCGTGGCTCTGCATGCCGTCGGGCCAGGTTTCCGCGCCCTTTTCGCCGGAAGCGGGGATCGTGTAGCGTTTCCAGACTTCGGAGCCGTTCTCCGGATTGAGCGCGACGATATAGCCGCGAATGCCGTATTCGCCTCCCGACGTGCCGACGACGATCGCGCCGTCGAGCGCGAGCGGCGCGAGCGAGAATGCGTAACCGAGGCCCGGCTCGAACATCTGCTTCTTCCACACGAGATTGCCGGTCTGCGCATCGAGCGCCGCGACTTCGCCGCTCAACATCGCGACGTAGACGTTCTTGCCGTACAGCGCGACGCCGCGGTTCACGACGTCGCAGCACGCGGTCTTGAACGACGCGGCGCCGAGCTTCGGCTCGTATTTCCACAGCTGCTTGCCTGTCTTCGCGTCGAATGCATAGACGTTGTCCTTCGGCGTCGTCACGAACAGATAGTTGCCGTTGATGATCGGCGTGGCCTCGAAGCCCTGCTTCAGGTCGGCGGGGAACTTGTAGGCCCACACCTGCTTGAGATCCTTCGCGTTCGACGTGTCGATCTGCTTGAGCGGCGAATGCGAGCGGCCGTCGTAGGTGCGGTAGTAGGTCAGCCAGCCGGGATCGCCATGTGCATCGGTCAGGCGCTGGTAGGTCACGGCCGGGTAGTCCGCGGCCGCTTCGACGAGGCCGGGGTTCAGCGCGACGGCGGCTGCCACCGCGATTCCGATCGTCGCCAGCCGGCTCGCTGAAGCCGAGAATTTCTTCATGGTTGTCTCCTGAGTCATTGTGGTCGCACCGCCGCGAACGGTTGATCGCGCCGGCACGGTTGGGAATCCGGGCCGAGTGCCCTGCCCGTTACGCAAGTCGCATGCCATCGCGGTGCGAAGCCCGCGCGGCGCGGCATACCGGCGCAGCGCGCGCGATGCGCCGTCGAACACGCCGGGCTCCGGCATCCCCGAAGGTGTTGCATTCAGGTACACCGCCGTGCATGAAGTGTTGCCAAACATGACAGGTGACGCAGCACGCGGGACAGGTGGGCCGTCGCACGCTTCCATGCCGCGCGGAACCGATGCGCCGTGCAGGCAGCGCTGGCATGGTTCTCGCACGCGCGCTTCTCGACACCACATCGCCGCGCGGTGCATTGCACGATCCGGCGGAACATAAAAATACGGAGACAACGGAAATGATCAGGAGGCCAAAGGCAGCCGGGCGGCGCAGCGCGATGCGAGGCGGCCGGCGGGCGCGATGCGTCGGCACGGCCATCGGTGCGCTTGCGCTCGCCGGGCTGTCGCCCGGCAGCGCGCGTGCGCAGCAGCAGGCGGAGGGTGCCGCGCCGCCTGCCGCCGCCATCGCGTCGCAAGCGTCGGCCGTGATGTTGCCGGCGGTGGTCGTCGTCGGCACGACGCCGCTGCTCGGAATCGGCACGCCGCTGTCGAAGGTGCCGGCAAACGTGCAGACGGTGCGCGGTGCGGAACTCGACGCACAGCACCGTGCGACGCTGACCGACTTCTTCGCCGCAAACCTGCAGAGCGTGACGATCTCGGAGGCGCAGGGCAACCCTTACCAGACGGACGTCAACTATCGCGGCTTCACCGCGTCGCCGCTGCTCGGCACGCCGCAGGGGTTGTCGGTGTTCGTCGACGGCGTGCGCGTGAACGAGCCGTTCGGCGACGTCGTGAACTGGGACATCCTGCCCGCGCAAGCGATCGATCGGGTGCAGCTGATTCCGGGCTCCAATCCGGCATACGGACGCAATACGCTCGGCGGTGCACTCGCGATCACGACGAAGGACGGCAAGACGAACCCGGGCGGCGAAGCGGAGGTGTCGGGCGGCTCGTGGGGGCGCAAGACCGCCAGCATCGAGCAGGGCGGGACGATCGGCGCGAACCTCGACTACTACGCAACCGCGAACGTCGCGAACGATGGCGGCTGGGCCGACCACAACGCGAGTCGCGTGCGCCAGGCGTTCGGCAAGCTGCGCTACACCGATGCGGACACGACGCTGTCGATCGCCGGCGGCGGCGCGGACAACACGCTATACGGCACCCAGACGATTCCGCGCTCGTTCCTCGGCAACCCGAAGCAGGCGTATACGTATCCGGACCAGAACCGCAACAGCGCCGGCTACCTGACGCTGTCGGGCGACCGGTTCTTCGGCGAGCACGTCGAGCTGAGCGGCAACGCGTACTATCGGCACCTGCGAAACGCCAATACGAGCAGCAACAACAATACGGATTACGGATCGACCGGCGACGACGGCACGGTCGACACGGTGCAGGGCAGCAATGCGCGGTCGACGATCGTTACCGACAGCTACGGCGGCAGCGTGCAGCTCACGCTGCTCGGCAAGCTCGGCGGGATGGCCAACCGGCTGATTGCGGGCGTCGCGGCCGATGTCGCGAATTCCAGCTACGTCGCGTCGTCGCAGGACGCGTATTTCACCGATACGCGCGCGGCGATCGGCGTCGGCGATTTCGTCCAGCAGACCCGCGCGAAGACGCGCAACGCGAACGTCGGCGTGTACCTGAGCGACGCACTGTCGCTGACGCCGCACTGGACGCTGACGCTGTCGGGCCGCTACGACTGGTCGAAAGCGCAGATCGGCGACGAGAGCGGCGTGCAGCCGCTGCTCGACGGCAACCATACGTTCTCGCGCTTCAATCCGGCGGTCGGGCTGAACTGGAACCCGGTCCCGGGCTTCACCGCGTATGCGGCGTACAACGAAGGCATGCGTTCACCGACCGCGATCGAGCTGGCATGCGCAGACCCTTCCGCGCCGTGTTCGCTGCCGAACGACTTCATCGCCGATCCGGCGCTCAAGCCGGTGATCTCGAAGACGTTCGAAGCCGGCGTGCGCGGCCGCATCGGCGCCGCGACGACCTGGAGCGCCGCGGCCTACCGCACGACACTGACCGACGACATCCAGTTCATCAGCAGTCCGACAAGCGCGCAGGGCTATTTCCGCAATGTCGGCGATACGCGGCGGCAGGGTATCGAACTGGCGGGCCGCACGCGGCTCGGGCCGTTCGGTGTCGGGCTGTCGTACAGCTATGTGGATGCGACCTACCGTTCGTCGTGGACCGAACACAGCCCGGCGAATTCGTCGGCCGATGCGAACGGCAACGTGACGGTCAAGTCCGGCGACCGCATGCCCGGCATTCCCGCGCACACAGTGAAGCTGAGGCTCGACTACGCGGCGACGCCCGCATGGGATATCGGCGCGAACGTCACGTGGCGCAGCGGCGTGTATGCGCGCGGCGACGAGAACAACCAGGACGTGAACGGCAGGCTCGCGGGCTACGTGCTCGTCGATCTCGACATGCGCTACCGGATCACGAAGCGGTTCGAGGTATTCGCCAGCGTGACGAACCTGTTCGACAAGCGCTATGCGAGCTTCGGTGCGCTCGGCCAGAACTTCTTCAACGGACCGAATCACACGTTCGACGGCGCCAATCCGGTGAACGAACAGTTCGTCGGGCCGGGTGCGCCGCGCGGTGCGTGGATCGGTGTGCGCTATGCGTGGGATTGAGCGTGGCGCGGCCGCGCCGGTCGTCGCGTCATGGCGTGAACAGGCGCAGGTTGCGCGGCTTCCGCGATCACATGAACGCTGACGCCGCGAACATCGTTGCCACGGCGCGTGCGACGCTGTGTGCCAACGCCGGGTCGCTTGCGAGATGCCCGGCATGCACGCGTTCGATCACCACCTCGGGTGCGGCACGCGCGAGGCGAACGACGTTGGCGGCCGGGCACACGGGGTCGTGCATCCCGTGCGCGGCGAACAGCGGCACCCCCGCCCGCGCCGCCCGACGCGCAAGCGCAAGCACGCTGCGCTCGCCGAGCCAGCAGCCGCGCTGCAGGTAGTGTGCCTGGATCCGGTATTTGTCGATCAGCCTGCGAACAGTCTTCTCCGAGCGGATCGCCCGCGCAGGCGAGCGGCGCGTCCGCGCCGAGGCGAGGACGGCGTTTTCGTACGCGTGCCACGCGAGCGCCACTGCGCGCTGGTGTGCCACGCTTGCGCCGCGGCGCAGCCGCCGCGCGCAGCGCGACAGCAGTCGCTCCGCGTGGCCGCCGCCGGCCGCCGCATGCAGGCGCCGCCATTCGCGGGGCGCTCGCGTGCGCGACGTCGTGAACAGTCGGCGGACCTCGCGTGGCGACGTCAGGAACAGGCCGCGCAGTACGACGCCGGTCACCCGCGCGGGATGCGTGCCCGCATAGGCGAGTGCGAGCGCGGCGCCCCACGATCCACCGACGACGCCCCAGCGCGCAATGCCGAGCTGTTCGCGTACTGCCTCCAGGTCGGCGATCAGCCGCGCGGTGCTGTTGTGGCGCGTGCCGCCGCGCGGCGCGGAGGCCCCTGCACCGCGCTGGTCGACGAGTACGACGCGCACGCGGGTCAGGTCGAACAGCCTCAGGATGCCGGCCTGGCTGCCGCTGCCGGGCCCGCCGTGCAGCACGACGACCGGGTGGCCGTGCGCGGCGCCGGCCACGGCGAACGCGATCGATTGGGCATCGCGCCGCAGGCGGCGGACGGCGGGGACGGCGGGCGGCGCCGGTGTATCGGGCAACGCCCGCATCGCGGGCGACGGCGTGGATCGATTCGGGCGGCGTGTCATGTCGATAAGGCTCGGTGTGGAGTCGGCGCAACCGTCACGCGGCCGCATGGATGTCCGGGCGGCCGCTGGGCTTGACCTGCGACAAAGCCAGAAACGCGCCAGCCGCGAAGATCGGGATTCGCACGGGTAGTCACGCGTCCGGAAATCGCGGTATCACGAAGCCGGCCTGTTGCGCAGCGCACATGCACGGGTGTGCCCGGATCGTTCATTACGTCCTGCTTTCAGTTCGGGCGGTGACGCTGGCGTGGCCCGATGCTTGCTTGCAAAGACGGCAAAGAGTCCGGCAAATGACCGGAAGGATCCCCGGAGGAGACAATGCGCGATGACGTAGAGCAGGCGGCCGGAACACGGGCCGCGCATCCCGCCGGCTGGCCCGCGCCGTCGATTCAGAAAGCCCACGAGCGGTCCGAGACATTCGGCCTGCAGGTATCGGCCCGGCCCGACTACGATGTGTTGCCGAGCTCGGCGCTGGTGCTCAAGCGCGAGCAGAGCCGGGTGCTGTGCGTGCACGCGATGCCGGTGATGGAAACGCTGCACGAGCAGATCGTCAACACGCAGAGCATGATCGTGCTGACCGACGCCGAAGGTCTGATCCTGCATTCGATCGGCGACGACGATTTCCTGCGTCGCGCGGAGAAGGTCGCGCTGCGCCCGGGTGCGAACTGGGCGGAGAACCGGCAGGGCACCAATGCGATCGGGACGGCACTTGCCGAACTGTGCCCGATGGTCGTCCACGGCGACCAGCACTTCCTGGCGGCGAACCGCTTCCTGACCTGTTCGAGCGTGCCGATCCTCGATCCGTACGGCGATGCGATCGGCGTGCTCGACGTGACGGGCGACCATCGCAGCTATCACCAGCACACGATGGCGCTCGCGAAGATGTCGGTGCAGATGATCGAGAATCATCTGTTTACGACGACCTTTCAGGAAACGCTGCAGGTGTCGTTCCATGGCCGTCCTGAATTCCTCGGCACGCTGATGGAGGGAATCGTCGCGTTTACCGCCGACGGCCGCTTCCTGTCGGCCAATCGCAGCGCGCAGTTCCAGCTCGGCATGCCGCTCGCCGCGCTGCGCGCGCATACGCTGTCGTCGCTGTTCGACGTCACGAGCGCGCAGCTGATCGACCGCATGCGCGCGAGCACCGACCGGCACCTGACGCTGAATCTCGGCAACGGCGCGGTAGTGTGCGCGCGCGTGCACTTCCGGCGCGCGACGCTCGCCGAAGGCAGCCGGCCGACGGACGTCCACGATGCGCTTGCGCCGGCCGCGCGTGCGACTGCAGTGCCGGCGCCGGCCGCCGGCACGTCGGCCGGCCTGTCGCGGCTCAACTATCTCGACACCGGCGATTCGCAGGTCGCCTGCGTGATCGCGAAGGTGCGCAAGGTGATCGGCAAGGACATCCCGATCCTGATCACCGGCGAAACCGGCACCGGCAAGGAACTGCTCGCGCAGGCGATCCACAACGACTCGCCGCGGCGCGACGCGCCGTTCGTTGCGGTCAACTGCGCATCGATTCCGGAGACGCTGATCGAGTCCGAGCTGTTCGGCTATGAGGAGGGCGCATTCACCGGCGCGCGCCGCAAGGGCGCGATCGGCAAGCTGCTGCAGGCGAACGGCGGCACGCTGTTCCTCGACGAAATCGGCGACATGCCGTATCCGTTGCAGGTGCGGCTGCTGCGCGTGCTGCAGGAGCGCCTCGTCAACCCGCTCGGCTCGACGAAGACGATTGCCGTGGACATCGCGATCATTTGCGCGACGCACCGCGACCTGCGCGACATGATCGCGCAGAATCGCTTTCGCGAAGATCTCTACTACCGGCTGAACGGCCTCGTGGTGCGCCTGCCGCCGTTGCGCGACCGCACGGATCTTGCGGTGGTCGTGCAGAAGATGCTGCAACGCGAGGCGTTCGCGGGGCCGGGCCGGCCGCCGCTGTCCGTCGCGCCGGACGTGATGGCGCTGTTCGTGCGCTGCACCTGGCCCGGCAACTTCCGCCAGCTCGGCAACTTGTTGCGCACGGCGGCGGCGATGGTCGACGACGATGGCGAAATCCGGCGCGAGCATCTGCCGGACGATTTCTTCGACGACCTGCGCCGCGGCGATGCGCAGGCCGCCCAGGTCATGCACGAGCCGTCTGCCGGACCGTGCGTCGCGGATGCGCTCCCGCCGGCCGACGCGCGCCTGCAGGACGTCGCGGCGTCCGCGATCGCCGCCGCGCTCGCGCGCCATGGCGGCAACGTGTCCGCCGCGGCGCGCGCGCTCGGTGTCTCGCGCAACACGATCTACCGGAAGATGCCGGCCGCCGACACGGAGCGCCGCCCGTCGGACGAGAACTGACGCGCCGGCCGCGGGATCCCGGCCGGCGCACCGCGCGCGTCCTGTCACAACCGGTGTGTCAAGTTGCAACACCGGTGTTCAACGATTCAACACCTGTCACACCCCTCGCACACCGCGCCGCGGGGGCGGAGGATCACGCGTGCGCGAATCCTGTCGGCTATTCGTAAGGATGGCATTCCGATGCCCGAACGACGGCCTTATGCGGCCGCCGGACGGCCGACGCGAGGTTTCGGCACGCTCCTTGCTGAAGAGGAACCGACCGCCCGATTTCCGCGGTTGTTCGACTCACCACGCAACGCATCAACTCATCAACTCGATCAGGAGACAACATCATGCAGTGGACGACACCGTCTTACACCGACCTGCGCTTCGGCTTCGAAATCACGATGTACATCGCCAACCGCTGATCGCCGTGCGTGCCGCCCGTTTCGCCGTGATCGGCGCGGGCGGCCTCGGGAGCTGACGCCCATGAAGATCAAGATACTCGGCTCGGGAGCCGGCGGCGGCTTGCCGCAATGGAACTGCAATTGCGCGAACTGCCGCCGTGCGCGCAGCGGAAGCGGCCACGTACTGCCGCGCACGCAGTCGTCGATCGCGGTCAGCGACGACGGCATCGACTGGGTCCTCGTCAACGCGTCGCCCGACATTCTTTCCCAGTTGCGCGCGGATCCGGACCTGCAACCGGCGCGCGCGATCCGCGACAGCGGCATCGCCGCGGTCGTGCTGTGCGATGCGCAGATCGATCACGTGACGGGCCTGCTGATGCTGCGCGAGCGCTCGACGCCGCTGCCGCTCTATGCGAGCGCGCCGGTGCTCGACGACCTGTCGACCGGCTTGCCGCTCGTGCCGCTGCTCGGCCATTACTGCGGCGTCGCCGCGCATACGATCGTGCCCGGCGAGCCATTCGAAGTGCCTGCCGCGCGCGGCATCCGTTTCACCGCGATTGCCGTCGACAGCAAGGCGCCGCCTTATTCGCCACGGCGCGCGTCGGCCGCGCCCGGGGACAACATCGCGCTGTCGATCGAAGACGTCGAGAGCGGCCGCCGCGCGTTCTATGCGCCGGGGCTCGCGACGGTCACCGACGACGTGCGTGCGGCCATGGACGGCGCCGATCTCGTGCTGGTGGACGGCACGTTCTGGACCGGGACCGAGATGATCGATCTCGGCCTGTCGGGCAAGCACGCAGCCGACATGGGCCACCTCGCGCAGTGCGCGGAACACGGGCGGCCCGGCATGATCGACTGGCTCGACACGCTGCCCGCGCGTACGCGCAAGGTGCTCACGCACATCAACAACACGAACCCGATTCTCGATCCGCATTCCGTCGAGCACGCGCACCTGCGCGCGCACGGCATCGACGTCGCACACGACGGCATGCAATTCCAGGTCTGACGATGAACGCACCGATCCCCGCTACGGCGTTGCACGCGACGCCCTGGACCGCGACCGAATTCGAGACGCGCCTGCGTGCGCTCGAATCGCGCTACCACATCCATCACCCGTTCAACCGGCGGCTCAACGGCGGCGCCTGTTCGCCCACGCAGATCCGCGGCTGGGTGGCAAACCGCTTCTACTACCAGATCAACATCCCGCTCAAGGATGCGGCGATCCTGTCGAACTGCCCCGACCGCGACACGCGGCGCCGCTGGATCCAGCGGCTGGTCGATCACGACGGGCAGGGCGACAACGAAGGCGGCATCGAGGCGTGGGTGCGGCTCGGCGAGGCATGCGGTCTCTCGCGCGCCGAACTGTGGTCCCTCGAGCACGTGTTGCCGGGCGTGCGGTTCGCAGTGGATGCATACGTGAACTTCGCGCGGCGCGCGCCGTGGCAGGAAGCGGTGTGCTCGTCGCTGACCGAGATGTTCGCGCCGCAGATCCATCTCGACCGCCTCGCGGGCTGGCCGTCGCATTACCCGTGGATCGAACCGGCCGGGCTGCATTACTTTCGCAGCCGCGTGCCGCTCGCGCAGCGCGACGTCGAGCATGGCCTCGCGGTCACGCTGCAGCATTTCACGACGCCGGATGCGCAGCAGCGCGCGCTCGGCATCCTGCAATTCAAGCTCGACATTCTGTGGTCGATGCTCGACGCCGTCGAAAGGGCCTATCCGCTATGAACGCGATCGAAGCCGCCAGCGGCGTGCCGCTGCGCCCTTGCCTCAGTGGCATGTACCGCCTGCAATGGGAGGCGGCCCAGGATGCCTACGTGCTCCTCTATCCGGAGGGCATGGTCAAGCTCAACCCGAGCGCGGGCGAGATTCTCGCGCGTTGCGACGGCACGCGCGAACTGGACGACATCATCGGCGAACTCGAGCGCCTGTTCAGGCAGTCGGATCTCGCGACCGACGTCTATCGTTTCCTCGATCATGCGCGGCTGCGCGGCTGGCTCGACTGACATGGCCCCCGACACTTCCCGTCCATCCGCGCCGCTGTGGCTGCTCGCGGAACTCACGTACCGTTGCCCGCTGCACTGCGCGTTCTGCTACAACCCCGTCGACTTCGCGGCGCACGGCGCGGAACTCGATACCGATGCATGGCGCACGGTCATCGGCGATGCGCGCGCGCTTGGCGCCGCACAGATCGGCTTCTCGGGCGGCGAACCGCTGCAGCGTGACGACCTCGAGACGCTCGTCGCGCATGCGCGCGGGCTCGGCTTCTATACGAACCTGATCACGTCGGGTGTCGGGCTGAGCGTTGCCCGCATCGAGCGGCTCAAGGCGGCCGGGCTCGACCACATCCAGTTGTCGCTGCAGGATTCGACGCGCGAGCTGAACGATTTCCTGAGCAGCACCCGCACGTTCGAACTGAAGCGCGGCGTTGCGCGGCTGATCAAGGCGCACGGCTACCCGATGGTGCTCAACTGCGTGCTGCATCGCTACAACCTGCCGCACGTGGGACAGATCATCGAGATGGCGCTCGACCTCGGCGCCGATTACCTGGAACTCGCGAACACGCAGTATTACGGGTGGGCGATGCTGAACCGCGACCAGTTGATGCCGACCGTCGAACAGGTGCGCGAGGCCGAGGAAACGGTCAACCGCTATCGCAAGCTGGTGGGCGAGCGCTGCAAGATCCTGTTCGTCGTGCCCGACTATTTCGAGCGGCGCCCGAAGGCCTGCATGAACGGCTGGGGCTCGGTGTTCCTGGGCGTAGCGCCGGACGGCACCGCATTGCCGTGTCATGCCGCGCGGTCGCTGCCCGGACTCGCGCTGCCGAACGTGCGCGACTGGTCGCTGCGGGAAATCTGGTACGACAGCGACGCGTTCAACGCGTTTCGCGGCGACGGCTGGATGCGCGAGCCGTGCCGCACGTGCGACGAACGGCATGTGGATCACGGTGGATGCCGATGCCAGGCCTACCTGCTGGCCGGCGACCCGAAGGAGGCCGATCCGGTGTGCGAAAAGTCCGCGCACCATGGCCAGGTCGAGCAGGCCGTGCAATTCGCGCGTCGTGGCACGCCGCGCGACGAGCAGCCGCTGATTTTCCGCAGCCGGGAGAATTCGCTGGCGCAATGCGGAGCCGCGTGCGATTGCTGAGGGCGCGCGGCGAAGACGGCGGGCGTGAACGGGGCAGGGCGAGGCGATGGAGACCGTGGCGATCGATACGCAATCCTCTTCATATGGGCGATCGGGTGCGTACACGCGAGGATCATTGAACGCCGGATGGAGGGTGCGATGAGTACGGCTGCCTTCGATACGCGAGCGGCGGGCGGCTCATATCGATTCGCCCGCAATCGTTCCCGTCGCCGCGGAATGTGCGTCGCGTCGACCGTGGCCGTCGTGAGCGTGCTTCATGCAGGCGTATTCGTCCTGCTTGCACGCGAGCCGGCCGTGCGAAGCGTGCCCGTGCAACGGCAGGTGATGGTGGCGACGCTGATTCCGCCGGAACCGGCGCAGGAGGTATCGATGGTGGCGACTGCCGCGACGCGGCCGAAGGCGGCGTCGCACACGACACGTGGGGCGAATGCCGCGGCCCGATCGTCAGCGGGCAGCGCGTTGCAGCCAGCCGGGCCCGTTGCACCGGTTCGCGCCCGGCAGCGTGTCGGTGATGCGCTTGCGCCGCCGCGGCCGGTGCCGTTCGCGGCGGCGATCGAGCGACGCGAGGCGCCGCACGTCGACGCGGCTTCCGGTGTCACGCCGACGCAAGCCGCGTCACCGGCACCTCCGGCGCCTGCGATACCGCGCTTCGTCGCGCATCCCGAATGTGCGCTGGTCACTCCAGACTACCCGCCGCAGTCGCTGCGCGCGGGTGAGCATGGCACCGCGCTCGTCGAACTCGAAACCGACGCGGCAGGCCGGGTCGTCGCCGCGCGGATCGTGGCCGGCAGCGGCTCGCCGCGTCTCGACGCGGCGGCGCGCGACGCGGTGCTGGCGAGCCGCTGCGCGCCGCATGTGGAAAACGGCGCGGCGTTGCCCATGCGGGCGCGCGCGCCGATCACGTTCAATCTCGACGAATGACAGGACACTTCATCATGACAGTCTACGGAATCGGTCACGTATGGGCGCAGGGCGACGCGATGACGCATGCGGTGGCGCTGTCGCTCGTCGCGATGTCGATCGCGTCGTGGGCGGTGATCGTGATCAAGTCGATCGAACTGATTGGCGTCCGGTGGCGCGCGGGGGACGTGGAAGCCCGGCTGCGGAACGCCGACGGGATGCGCGCACCTGACGTGCAGGGCGTGCCGTTCATCGATATCGTGCGCGCGGGCGAAGCGGCGGTCGCGCATCATGAAGCGAGCCGGCACCGGCTGCACGACCGCGTCGACGCGAGCGACTGGCTGTCGCGCAGCCTGAAGACGTCGGTCGACGAATCGGCGGCACGCATGCAGCGCGGGCTGGGCGTGCTCGCGTCGATCGGCAGCACCGCGCCGTTCGTCGGCCTGCTGGGCACCGTCTGGGGGATCTATCACGCGCTGCTGTCGCTCGGTGCCGCCGGCGATGCGAGCCTCGATCGCGTGGCCGGGCCGGTTGGCGAGGCGCTCGTGATGACGGCATTCGGACTGTGCGTCGCGATCCCGGCGGTGCTCGGCTATCACGCGCTGGTGCGATTGTCGCGCGATATCGTCGCGCGCCTGAACCGCTTCGCGCATGGGCTGCACCTGTTCCTGCTCACGGGCAGCGGGCCCTCGGCGGCTGCATGCGCCGGACGCGCGGCCGGAATGCCGGCCGACCTGCGGCCGGCTCCCGACGGAGCACGAGCATGAATGACGATGCGGCCGGTGGCAACGACGGGATGGCCCTGGCGGCGGACATCAACATGACGCCGCTGATCGACGTGATGCTCGTGCTGCTGGTGGTGTTCATGGTGACGTTGCCGGTGCTGCATCACGCCGCGCACGTGACGCTGCCGCAGGCGGCGAGCGCGCGCGAGGCGCGGCCCGGGCCGCACGTGGATGTCGCGATCGACGCCAGCGGCGGCGTGAGCTGGGACGCGCATCCGGTGTCGAGTGCCGAACTGCAGGCGCGCCTTGCCGCGGCGGCTCGCGCCACGCCCCAACCGGAAGTGCGCCTGTCGGCCGATCGCGCGGCCCGCTACGACAGCATCGCGAAGTTGCTGTCGGCGGCACAGGCCGCCGGCATTGCAAAGGTCGGTTTCGTCACCGATCCCGCCGCCGGCCGATAACACGCGGCGCGCTGCTGCCGCGCCAGCGATGCGACCCGGCGGCACCGCCCGGCCGCGACGTTATCCATCATCTGCCTTCGCCTGCAACCCCTTCAGCCCCTGGATCACGACCAGCAGCGCGCGCCCGTGCTCATCCGACCCGTCCCACGCGTCGACGATCGCGTCGCGCAGCAGGTCGTTGAACTGGCGGCGCGACGGCCCGGTATCGACACCATAGAAATTGCATAGCTTATTGAATGGCGCGCTGCGGCGCAGCCGGTGCCCGTTCGACAGCCTCAGGCGCGATACGGTCGGCTGGCTGACCCCGGAGAGTCGCGCTATTTCGCTGGACGAGCGTGTATCTGCCATCAAGCGGCGCAACAGGTCTTGAACGGGAAAATCTTGGTCCGGGGCTTCCATGCGATGCATTATACATATACAGTTACGGCTGTTGAATGGGCTTGCTGTCACCGGCGAGGCTGTATCCCCGAGAAAGTTGATGACACTGAAACACCTCCCACCCACGTTCTGCTGGACCAAGATCGGTACCGAGTCCGGCGAGGAACTGCCGACCGTCGTGCTCCGCAAGGAATGGGAGCGCCGGCTCGGGGGCGGGCGTTTTCTGTGGGGCATCAACCAGCCGCTCGGCAGCAGCGCGCAAGTCGCCGCGCATCGCACGGGCTCGCTGCTCGCGCTGTTTTCGCCGGTCGCATCGCGCCCGCGCGCCGGCGAGCGGAAAGACATGCTGCTGTGGAATGCATGGGTCGACGCAAGCGGGCAGGTGCGTCCGCTGCCGCCGCACACGTTCATCGCCAGCCGCTCGACCTTGCCGTCGGGCCGGCGCCGCGAACAGCACTACGCGCTCGTGTGCGCGTCGTCCACCGCACTGACGGTCGGCACGCAGTTGCGCGTGTTTCCCGATCACCTGCGCAGCGTGAGCACCGGCCAGCCGCTCGGCGCCGCACAGGGGGCGGCCGTGGTCGATTGCGTCGGGCGTGCGAAGGAGCAGACGGGCAAGAGCTATCCGCTCGCGCTGTCGGTCGAGCTCGAGGCACCGTATTTCGTGCGGCTCGCGCAGCCGTGCGTGCTGAAGGCGCGCGATCTCGCGGAAGTGAACAAGGCCACGCGTGCGGGCGATTTCGATCGCTTCGTCGAACTCGTCGCGCGCTTGCGCGGCCGTTCGCCGACGGACGCCGTGCGCGGTGTCACGCGCGATCTGTTCGATGCGCCGCCGATCGAAACGGCGGCCGCGTATGTTGCGCCCACGCACGCGGCGCGCTTGCGCAACCGGCCGGCGGTCGAGCACCCGCGTGATCTCACCGGCGACCTGTTCGACCTGTCGCCGGGTGAAGCGGCCGCGTTCGCGGGCCTTGCGCTTCCCCGTATCGGGCGCGCGTGAAGAAACGCGCGCAGCAGGTCGCGCAAGAATTTGTTGCAATCTCGCCATAGCGGAGCGGCGAGCGCAGAGAGACAATCGGCACGAAGCGCGCTGCGCGGCGGCCGATGCGTCGATACTCGATGGGTCGTGGTTCACGCCGCCGACATGCGCACCACGCACACTGAGCGTCGGCGTGCTTCACACTGCAACCCTGAGGGAGAAGTGTCGATGTCGACCCACATCTGTTCGCGGGAAGCCCGGGCCGCGCAGCGCTTCGTCGAAGCCACGCGCAATGTCGATCAGGCGTTTCGCGCCGTGCGCGGCGAAAGCGACGACGACGTTTCGTCGGCCGAATACGCACGCGCGATGTCGCGCCTCGACCGCGCGCTCGACGAGCTGGCGCGTGCGCAGGAATTTTTCGATCGCGTAGTCAGCGCTGACGCAACCGCGCACGAAAACTGATCGAGCTGCATCAACGTGAAAGCGCGTCGAGCGACGCGCTTTCATCATCATCATCCTGCCGGGCTTCGCGCCCGGCATGTCATTCACGCATCCCGTTCCGACTTCAGACCTTGCGGCCTTCGACCGGATAGCCGGGATCGGTATAGCCGTGCGTCGACGCATGCCCGGGCGGCACGAGCGAATCGACGAATCGTTCGTCGTCCGGGCCGAGTTCGAGCGTCAGCGCATCGATGTAGCTGTCCCAGTGCGCTTCGGTGCGCGGCCCCGCGATCGTCGAGCTGACGATGCGGTTTTTCATGACCCATGCGAGCGCGAACGCAACCGACGTCGTGCCGCGCGCGGCGGCATGCGCGGCCACCTGCTGCGCGATGTGCAACGATTCGGGGCGCCATTCCGTTTGCTGGATGCGACGGTCGCCGCGGGCCACGCGTGAATCGGCGGGCGGTTGCGCATCGACTGCATATTTGCCGGTCAGTACGCCGCGCGCGAGCGGGCTGTACGGCACGACGCCGATCCCGTAGTGCGCGGCGGCCGGAAGCTGTTCGACCTCGGCCGTGCGATCGACGAGGTTGTACAGCGGTTCGCTCGCGACCGGGCGATCGATGCCGAGCTGATCCGCGAGCCGCACGATCTCGGCGATGCGCCAGCCCTTGAAGTTCGACAGCCCGAAGTAGCGCACCTTGCCTTGCCGGATCAGGTCGGCGATCGCGCGCATGCCTTCGTCGAGCGGCGCATCGGTCAGCGCGCGATGGAAATAGAGGATATCGATGTAATCGGTGCCGAGCCGCTTCAGGCTCGCGTCGACCGATTCGACGATCCATTTGCGCGACTGGCCTTGCCGGTTCGGCCCCGCGTCGGGTCCGGCCGGATAGCCGAACTTCGTCGCGACGACCCAGCTGTCGCGACGCGACGCAATCGCGCGGCCGACGACTTCTTCCGAGCGGCCGGCGTGATAGACGTCGGCCGTGTCGATGAAATTGATGCCCTGGTCGAACGCCTTGTCGATGATGCGCGCCGATGTCGCTTCGTCGGTCTCGCCGCCGAACATCATTGCGCCGAGACACAGCGGCGACACCTTGAGCGCGCTGCGCCCGAGATAGCGGTAATCCATGAAGGCTCCATGCGGGCGCGTGCCCGCCGGTTGATGGAAGGGCGCCCGCGCTTACACGCCGGCTTCGTCGAACGCGCGCTGCGCGATCGTGAGCGCCGAGCTTGCGGTCGGCCAGCCCGAGTAGAACGCGAGGTGCGTGATCGCTTCGACCAGCTCGTTGCGCGTGAGGCCGTTGTCGAGCGCTTTCTTCAGGTGGAACGGCAGTTCGTTGACGCGATACAGCGACACGAGGCTCGCCACCGTGACGAGGCTGCGATCGCGCGGCGACAGGCCGGGGCGCTGCCAGACGTCGCCGAACAGCACGTTGTCGGTGTAGTCGGCGAGGGCGGGGGCGATGGCGCCGAACGCTTTGCGTGCGGCGGAAGTCGGTTCGGACATCGAGGGCTCCGGGGAAAGTGGGGAACACCGTCGATGGTAGCCACCGATGCGTCTATCGATAATCCCCGCCGATCCGCATGCACTTATCGACGCGATTCATGAATCGGCGCGCATCGGCGGCGCCGCGTCGGCTCATGCGCGATAGCGCAGCGCGTCGACGATCACGGCAAGCGCGCGCGACGACTGCCGCCGGCTCGCGTAGTACAGGTGATGGCCGGGGAACGTCGGGCACCAGTCGTCGAGCACGCTGTCGAGGCGGCCGGCGGCGACATGCGGCGCCGCGAGTTCGGCGGGCACATAGGCGAGCCCGTAGCCCGCGAGCGCCGCATCGAGCGTTTCGTAGGTCCCGTTGAACGTGACCTGCCCGTCGACGCGCACCTGCAGCATGTCGTCGCCGCGCGCAAGTTCCCACGCGTACAGCGCGCCGTGCGTCGGCAGGCGCAGGTTGATGCAGTCGTGCGCGAGCAGATCCTGCGGCGACACGGGGCGCGCGCGTTCCGCGAAATACGCGGGCGCGCCGACGATCGCCATCTTCATGTCGGCCGAGATGCGTACGGCGATCATGTCCTTCGCCACCTGGTCGCCGAGCCGCACGCCGACGTCGAAGCGTTCCGCGACGATGTCGGACAGCCCGTAGTCGTTCACGAACTCGACCTTCAGGTCGCGATAGTCGCGCAGGACCGGCGCGAGCTTCGGCCACAGCAGCGTGCGGATCACGAAGTCGGTCGCGTTGATGCGCACGGTGCCCGCGGGCTGGTCGCGCAGTTCCGCGAGCGCAGCCAGTTCGGCCTCGATTTCGTCGAAGCGCGGTGCGAGATTGAGCAGCAGGCGCTCGCCGGCTTCGGTCGGCGCCACGCTGCGTGTCGTGCGCGTGAGCAGCCGCACGCCGAGGCGCGTTTCGAGCGAGCGGATCGTGTGGCTGAGCGCGGATTGCGAGACGCCGAGCTGAGCGGCCGCCCGCGTGAAACTGCGCTCGCGCGCGACGGCGATGAAGGCGAGGAGGTCCGCAAAGTTGTCGCGCGGCATGGAAGGTGTCGGGTGGTCGATGCCCGCGCATCGTACCACCGGGTTCGCCGGGCCGCGTCGCGGCGCGTCAGCCCGCGCGCGTCATGCCCGGCGCATGGGGCGCGGGATGATACGCATAGCCGCGCTGCTGGAACGACGTCGCGAAGAACCGCATCTGGTAGCGGATCGCATTCGCCCAGTAATCCCACGTATGACCGCCCGGTCGCTCCGCGTAGTCGTGCGGCACGCCGAGCGCGACGAGCCGTTCGTGCAGCGTGCGGTTCGAGCCGACGAGCGCGTCGTCGCGGCCGCAATCGATCGTCAGGTCGAGATGCGCGCGCACGAACGCGCTGGCGCTGGCGACGATCACGTTGCGATCCCAGAACGACGGATGGCGGCCGGGGTCGCCGAACACGTGTGCGATGCCAGGCTCGTCCGAGCAGCAGCGCGGATCGACCGCGCCGCTGATGCTGCCGACCGCGCCGAACGTGTCGGGCCGGTCGAGCGCGATGCGCAGCGCGCCGAAGCCGCCCATGCTGAGCCCGGTGATCGCGCGGGCACGCTGCGTCGCAATCGTGCGGAAGTGCGAATCGACGTACGACACGACTTCGTCGCCGATGAAGGTTTCGTAGCGGCTGCCCGAGTCGAACGGGCTGTCGATGTACCAGCTCTCGTGCCCGCCGTCGGGCATCACGAGGATCACGTGGTAACGGTCGGCCAGCGCGGCGATATGCGTGTTCGACGTCCAGTCGGTGTGGTCGCCCCCGGAGCCGTGCAACAGGTAGACGACCGGATAGCGATCGCCGTCGCGGGCGCCGCGCGCATAGGCGTCGGGCAGCACGACGGTGGCCTTGAGCGTCTCGTTCATCGCGGCGCTGGGAATCACGACGACCCGCGCGTGAAATGCGAGAGCAGGGCCCGAAATGGCGAGCAGCAGAATCAGCCAGAAAGCGCGTGCCAGGTTTGTCGATCCTCGCATGTGTCGATCCCGTCCGGCGCAGACGCCGGGAAAACCCTGTTCTGGCGACTCTAGCAACCGCGCCTTTCAACCAAATTTCGGCGAATCCTACGGGTTGTCAGGCGGGCGACGCGGACACGATGCGCCCGAGCGCCGCGCGAAACGCATCGGGTTGCTCGGCCGGGATCAGGTGCCCGCAGCGCTCGATCGTGTCGAAGCCGGCGCAGCGCGCGAGCGCCCAGTCGGGCAGGTGCCAGCCAGCGCGCGAGCGTTCGCCGGCCATCAGCCAGACCGGATGACGCTCGAACACCTGCGCGAGTGCCTGCAGATAGCCCGGTTCGCCCGTCGTCGCGACCACCGAGCGGCCCATCGCGCGCAGCGTCGATGCGGGTTGATGCGCGAGCCAGCGGCGGGCGTCGTCGAGCAGGCCCGGCGACGGCGCGTCGATCGCGCGGCGCAGCCAGCCTTGCGGATCGGCACGCAGGCCGTCGAGCATCGCATCGGCTTCGGCAGGCGTCATGCGGCCGACCGACGCCGACCAGAACGCGTCGTCGAGCGTGAAGTTGCCCTCGACGTTGACGATCCGCCGCACGCGTTCCGGGTGCGCATGCGCGAACAGCATCGCGATCGCCCCGCCGACCGAATGGCCGACGACATCGACCGGCTGTGCGCCGAAGTGCGTATCGACGGTATGGCGAAGGTGCTCGACCTGCGCAGCGAGCGTGATCGCGTCGAACGGCGTCGCGCGATGCGTGCCGTAGCCGAGCAGGTCGGGGGCGAGATGCGGGCCGTTCCACCCGCGCACGTCGAGCGTGCCGATGAAACCGTGAATGAAGACGACGGGCGTGGTCGGGATCATGGGGCGGGCGCGGAAGGAAGGGGCGGCAATTCGAGTTCGGCGAGCAGTTCGTCGAGTTCGAGCACGTGCGTGCGGTCGTGGTCGAGCAGCTCGCGCACGAGTTCGTCGAGCGACATGCGGCGGATGCCGTCGCGCAGCCCGCAGCGGGCGAGCTGCGCGGAATCGAGCGCGGCCGCGGTTGCACACAGCGCGGCGCGGCCCGTGCGGAATGCCGTGACGGCAGCGTCGAGCGGCTGCGCGAGATAGTCGCGTTGCGCGGCGAGCGCGGTGCCGTCGACGGATGCAATCACGGGCAGGTCGAGCGTGCGTACGGCGTCGATGCGCTCGGCGAACACCGCGTCCAGATCGCGCAGGTGGCACGCATGCTCGACGAGCGAGAAGCCCGTGCCGTCGGGGCGGCGTGTCCGCAGCGCGGCCGGCACATGTGCCGCGTACGCGGCGAGCCGACCGGGCAGGCTCGCCAGCGCGGCGATGACGCCGGCGAAAGGCAGCACCTGCGGATACGCGCTGAACACCGCGCCATAGCTGAACGGCGTGCCGCCGAGCCGCCCGCGTGCCTGTACGACATCGTGCCCGTGGCGGCGCATGATTTCCGCGACCATCGCGCCGCAGAACTGGCGGGCCGTGGTGTCGGTGTCGATTTCGGGGAATTTGTGCGCAATCTCGTGCTGGATCGCACCGATCGCGGCGACGCCGACGCGCGACAGCGCCGCGAATTCGACGTAGCGCTCGGGTTGCGCGATCAGCGCTTCGAGCTGGGTGCCGAGCGCGGTGATGCGGAAACGGTCGAAGCGGGAGTGCATGACGGAAGGATTTCGCCGAGTAACGTTTCAAAACGATACGTTACTCGGCGGGGCCGCGTCAATTGGTTCGACGGAGCGAGGTGATGCATCCCGGTCATTGCCGTCTGGTAGCCCCGGCGGTCCCCGGGGGCGCCGCGCTGCGCGCGATCTGCGCTCCGCCTGCCGCTCAGGACTTCTGCCGCGCGTCGATTTCCTCACGCATCCGCGCTTCCTGCTCCTGCAACTCGGGGGTGAGCGCCGCGCCGAAATCCTCCGGCGAAAAGATTTGCCGGATCTCGATGTCCGATTCGACGGGCATCGGGTTCGGGCAGCGCTTCACCCATTCGACGGCTTCGTCCATCGACTTCACTTCCCACAGCCAGTAGCCGGCGATGAGTTCCTTGGTTTCGGCGAACGGGCCGTCGATCACCGTCCGGTCCTTGCCGGAGAAGTGCACGCGCTTGCCGCGCGAACTCGGATGCAGCCCTTCGCCGGCAAGCATCACGCCGGCTTTCACGAGTGCTTCGTTGTACTGGCCCATTGCGGCCAGCAGTTCGGTGTCGGGCATCGCGCCCGATTCCGAAATGGCGGTTGCCTTGACGATGACCATGACGCGCATTGCTGTTTCTCCTTGAGCAGGCGTTGACGGGAGCCGCCGGCGGTGCCGACGGCAAACCGATCGGTTACGACAACACGACGCGTGAAGATGGCGCGAATCGACATTGTGCGTGAAGAATTTTTGCGTGCGGCCGCACCGGCGGGGCCTGCTGCGGAACCGTTCGCCAAAACTGGTATGCTGATCTTCACCACGTTCGCGCGGAGGACGCCATGGCTGCTAAGGAAGTCTCGAAGAAGAAGTACCTGAAAATCCTGAACAAACGCTTGCGCGCCGAGCCGGCGGCCCCGGCCGGCGCGTCGTTTGTCTTTTTCCCGCTGGGTGCGAAGGCGAAGAACGCGACGGGTGTCGTGTCCGGCGACACGCGCAGCAAGCGCGAACTCGCGGTGATGGCCGCGGTGCAGCGCAAGGCGGCCGAAGAGTTCGTCGTCGCCGGCGCCTGACCGGAACCTGCTGCACCGCCGCTGGATTGCCGCCTCCGCAACTTACGCGGCGGCGGCCTCGCAATGCGCGATCGCGCCGGCGAGCACGCGCGGGATGTCGTGCGTGATGGCCGGGCCGTGCGTGCAGATCGGAGGCGCGTACGCGACGAGCGCCGGATTGGCCGCGAGGAAGTCGGGCAGTGCGCGCCTCTCGTCGACCTCGAAATGCGGAACGATCACGCTGCTCACCATCGACGGCGTGGTGCCGGCGGCCGCGAGGCTCGCGGCCAGTTGCGGAAAATTCGAACGCGTGCGCGTTTCGATGCAGACGACGTCGCCGTTCGGCGACGGACGAAGAACTGGCTGAAGCCTGATCAGGCGCTCAGGAGAGCTTGTCTGCCGCAGCCGCGTACCTGCCGCCGCCGCCCGCTTCATCACCCGCTGCGAGCTGTTCCAGCGCGAGGCCCTTCGTCTCGATCCCGAGCGTCCACACGGCAAGCGCGGCCGCGATGAACGACAGCGCGCCGAGCGTGAACACGCCGCCCTGGCCGAACACCGGCAGCACGACGCCGACCACGTAAGGCCCGATCAACGAGCCGACGCGCCCGATCGCCGACGCGAAGCCCGAGCCCGTCGCGCGCGCGCCGGTGCCGTACAGCTCCGGCGTATACGTGTACAGCGCGGCCCACATCCCGAACAGGAAGAACTGCATCGCGAGGCCGGTGCCGATCAGCAGCGTCGTGCTGCCGCCGTACAGCGCGCTCTGGCCGTACGCGTACGCCATCACGGCGCCGCCGATCAGCGACGCGATGCAGGTCGGCTTGCGCCCCCAGCGTTCGACGAGCCATGCGGCGCACAGGAAGCCCGGCACGCCGCCGAGCGAGATCAGCACCGTGTAGAACACCGATTTCGTGACCTCGAAGCCGGCCTGCTGCAGCAGCGCGCCGAGCCACGACGTGAGACCGTAGAAACCGAGCAGCGCGAAGAACCACAGCAGCCACACCATCACCGTGCGGCGGCGGTACACGCCGCTCCAGATTTCGCGCAGCGCGCCGTGGCCACGTGCGACGACCGGCTCGGCGAGCCGCGACGGCGGCGGCAGCGTCGTCACGCCGGCCGAGCGCATCACCTTCGCCTCGATCGTGCGCATCACCGTGTCGGCTTCCGTTTGCCGGCCCGCATGCTCGAGCCAGCGCGGCGATTCCGGAACGATGCGGCGCACGACGAGCACGAACACGGCGGGAATCGCGAGCAGCGCGAACACCGTGCGCCAACCGAATTGCGGCAGCACGAAGTACGCGACGATGCCGGCCGTGATGAAGCCGAGCGGCCAGAAGCCGTCCATCAGCGCGATCAGGCGGCCGCGCTTCTCGGTCGGCACGAATTCGGACAGCAAGGTCTGGGCGACCGGGAATTCCATCCCCATCCCGATCCCGAGCAGCACGCGGTAGACGATCAGCGCGTCGACGCTCTGCGCGGTCGAGCACAGATAAGAGGCCGCGCCCCACAGCACCATGCTCCACTGGAACACGGGCCGGCGGCCGAAGCGGTCGGCGAGCAGGCCGGCCACGGCCGCGCCGAGCACCATCCCGAAGAAGCTCGCGCTCGCGACGAGGCCGGCGGCCGCGGTCGATAGCCCGAACTCCTTGCGGATCGAGCCGAGCACGAACGTCATCGTGCCGAGGTCGACCGAATCGAAGAAGAACGCGATCGCGATGATGAAGAAGATCCGCTTGTGATAGCCGGAGAACGGCAGGCGTTCGAGCCGGGCGGCGGCGGAGGCGGGAGCGGTGGCGGCGGGCATGGCGTCCTCTGAAATGAAAAGGGGCCTCGCAGCGCATGCTCCAAGGCCCCGATGCTTCGGTATTCAGTAGACGCGACCACAAAATGCCGCATCAGAGGAAAAGCGCCGCCTGCTTGCCCAAATGCGTCATCGGCGGCCGCGCGGGGTGCGGCCGTCGCGCATCAATTAGTTCTTCAGCTTGTAGCCGGTGCGGAACATCCACGCGACGATCGCCAGCAGGATCACGAGGAACAGCGACGTTGCGCCGAGGCTGACGCCCACGTGCACGTCGGCGATCCCGTAGAACGACCAGCGGAAGCCGCTGACCAGGTAGACGATCGGATTGAACAGCGTGACGACGCGCCACGCGGGCGGCAGCATGTCGACCGAGTAGAAGCTGCCGCCGAGGAACGTGAGCGGCGTGATGATCAGGAGCGGCACGAGCTGCAGCTTCTCGAAGCTGTCGGCCCAGATGCCGATCACGAAGCCGAACAGGCTGAACGTGACCGCCGTCAGCACGAGGAACAGCACCATCCAGAACGGATGCAGGATGTGCAGCGGCACGAACAGGCCGGCCGTGGCGAGGATGATCACGCCGAGCAGGATCGACTTCGACGCGGCCGCGCCCACGTACGCGATCACGATCTCCCAGTACGACACGGGCGCGGAGAGAATTTCGTAGATCGTGCCCGTGAAGCGCGGGAAGTAGATGCCGAACGACGCGTTCGAGATGCTCTGCGACAGCAGCGACAGCATCACGAGCCCCGGCACGATGAACGAACCGTAACCGATGCCGTTCACGTCGCTGATGCGCGAGCCGATCGCGGAGCCGAACACCACGAAGTACAGCGATGTGGAAATCACCGGCGCGATGATGCTCTGCATCAGCGTGCGGCGCGTGCGGGCCATTTCTGCGCGGTAGATCGCGCGGATGCCATGCCAGTTCATGCGTCAGGCTCCTTGCGTGCCGTTGCGGCGGTTGTCGATCAGGCTGACGAAAATGTCCTCGAGCGAGCTCTGCGTCGTGTGCAGGTCGCGAAAGCCGATGCCGGCCGAGCCGAGCGCGTTGATCAGTTTCGCGATGCTCGCGTCGTCGCGCTGCGAGTCGTACGTGTAGACGAGCGCGGCGCCGTCGTCCGCGCGTTCAAGCCCGAACGGCGCGAGCGCGGGCGGCACGTCGGCGAGCGGGTGCTCGAGCTGCACGGTGAGCTGCTTCTTGCCGAGCTTGCGCATCAGCTCGTGCTTTTCCTCGACGAGCACGAGCTCGCCGCCGAGGATGATGCCGATGCGGTCGGCCATTTCCTCGGCTTCCTCGATGTAGTGCGTGGTCAGCAGGATCGTCACGCCGTTGTCGCGCAGCGAATCGACGAGCTTCCACATGTCTCGGCGCAGCTCGACGTCGACGCCGGCCGTCGGCTCGTCGAGGAACAGGATGCGCGGCTCGTGCGACAGCGCCTTCGCGATCATCACGCGGCGCTTCATGCCGCCCGACAGCGTCATCAGCTTGTTGTCGCGCTTGTCCCACAGCGACAGCGCCTTCAGCGTCTTCTCGATGTACGCGGGATCGGGCGCCTTGCCGAACAGGCCGCGGCTGAACGACACGGTCGCCCAGACGGTTTCGAATGCGTCGGTCGTCAGTTCCTGCGGCACGAGGCCGATCATTTCGCGGGCTGCGCGGTATTGATCGCGGATGTCGTGGCCGCCGACCGTCACGCGGCCTTCGGTCGGTGTGACGATGCCGCAGATCGAACCGATCAGCGTCGTCTTGCCGGCGCCGTTCGGCCCCAGCAGCGCGAAGATCTCGCCGGGGCGGATGTCGAGGGTCACGTGCTTCAGCGCCTGGAAGCCGGACGCGTAAGTCTTGGAGAGGTCGGAGACGGAAAGGATCGGTTGCATGCTCACGGATGGCACGGCCGGCCGGCGCGACGGCGTGCGCCGCACGTGCCCGGCGTCGCCGCCGCTGCGAAGCGGCCGGGACCGGGGACGGCATGGCGAACGGGCGTCATGTCGAACGGCGTTGTGGTGCGGGATCGCAGGACCGCCATATTAGCAATCGGTAGATGGAAATGCATTCTCGTGGAAAGGGCATGCGTTGTCGGTGCCGGATTTGCGGGAAATGGCCACGAATTTCTCAATAAAGCTGCGATTTATTTGAGCCGTACGAACAATGCGGAGTGTTTTCGGCGAACCGGGCGGCGAGCGCGTTTCGGCTCGGCGGCGGCGCGGCCGGCCGGACGACTGTGCCGCCCGAAGGCCGTCGCGCCGTACCGGGACGGCATGCGCCGCGCTCGCGATAATGCGTTCCTTTCATCGTTCACGGAGCGGCGCGCATGTCTTTGGTCGATTTCAAATCCGTGGCGGCGGCGCAGCCCGCCGCATGGAAATCCACGATCGTCGGCGAGGTCGGGCCGGCCAGGATCAAGGTGCTGCGCATGGATGCGCAGGCTTACGAAGCGGAAGTGCACGACTACAACGAGGGGCTGCTGGTGCTCGACGGCCGGATGATGCTCGAGGTCGCAGGCGAGACGATCATCGTGGAGGCCGGGCAGATGTACCTCGCGCTTGCCGGTGTGCGTCATGCGGTGCTGCCGGGCAGCCACGGCACGCTCGCGATCATCGACGTGTAAGGTTGCGCCGCAACATGCGGGCAGGCGGCTCAGGCCCGGCTGGCGTGGCCAGGCGCGGATTGGCGGTCGCCATTCAAACGCGTGTTATACAGCCTGGGTATTTGTCTGAGCAAATAAAATGAAGGCTGTTTGAAAATCTGTTAAATACCGTGTAAACGCTAGGATCGCGCGGTTCCGGTCGTTTGGAACTCTGCATCCATTTACTTGTAGGTATCGTCCGATCATAGTCTCGACAAACGACGCATCACGATAACGAATCAAGCGTACGGATGGAGACCCATACATGAGACGCCTATCCGCGGGGCCAGTCGGACTGCCGTTTCCCGTTTTTTCGCTGAATGCAGGCGCGATGCAGATCGCGTGCCTGCGTTGCCCTCTCGCCGTGTAGCGGCGAACCATTTCCCGTTTCGATCGTTCTCACGGCGCCTTGCTGCCTGACGGCGCCGGGGGAGAGCGCTTGCCTGCCGCCGCGGCGTGTGCCGCATTTGCCTGACCGGCATCGCGGCCGTCTTGCGCGCACCGTCATGCGCCGCGCTTTCGTGCCGCGGCGCGATACCAACCGGCGGGCCATGCAGCCTGTCCGGACGAGACTTGTCGTACCTGAAAAGGAGGGGTTGATGATTTGCATTCCTGAATGGCGGAAGGCGATTCTGTCGTGCGCGGTAGTCGCTTTACCGTTCGTCGCCGGTTGCGGCGGCGGCGACGATCCGGGGCCGATCAATGTGCCGCAGTGCTCGGGCAGCGCATGCGGGCCGAGCGGTGCCGAAACGACGCCGCCCGTCGTGACGAAGCTGTGTCCGGATGCGCTCGATTACACGACGACGTATACGGGCGGCGCAGGCAGTGGCGAGTATGTGAAGGTGAAGTTCGATACCACGAAGCTCACCTACCAGATGCAGTTCCTGGAATCGTCGGTGCCGACGTCGGCAGGGCAAGTCAACAACACGCGCGCGGGCCTGACGATCAGCGGCGCATTCCATCATCCGACCACGCTCCCGACCGCCGAGCAGAACCGCTGCGCATTCGTGCTCGACAGCGGCGCGACGAGCGACGGTGCGTATTCGGTGACGATCAACCGTGCCGATCCGCCGATGCTGTTCGTCGGCAATGGCGTGGTGGGCGGGGGGATTCCGGGTGCGACGATTGCGTTCGCCGGTATTCCGCTGCTCCCGGGCGTCACGCTCGGCGTCGTACCGTCGCGCACGTTCGATTTCTATCCGTTCATCGGCTTCACCGACACCGAAACCGACTTCACGAAAGTGGCGGGCAACTACAACGAGGTAGGCATCCATCTGTCGCCGATCGGCGGTGATGGTCAGAGCCCGACCGGGCCGGTCGGCTGGGAGTCCGACGTCGTCAACTGGAATCAGACGTTCAATGCGGACGGCTCGTGTTCGATCACGCAAGGCAGCGACTACTCGTGTCAGACGACCGGGACGCCGTGGACGCGGCGCAACAACGCGGACGGATCGGCCGACAACGTATTCGTGAGCAATCCGGCTGTGGGGCAGGGGTATCCGATTGCGGGGCAAGGTTCGACGCTGATCATTGCACCGAGTCAGGCGAAGGGAATCATGATCGTCGGGAGATTGAACGGCGTACTTGTGCCGATTGTGATTCGAGTGGGCTACACGCACGTCGATACGGTCAATCTGCTCGCATCGGTCGCCGATGCCGAAGTCGGTATCTCGATGCTTTCGTCGACGAAAGCGATTGCCGCGAACTCCCTGAAGGGCGGTTATATCGGCGCGACCAGTGCATCCGCATGCGGCATCGTGACCTCCAGTGGCCAGGGGAACAAGTTGACGTCGGCGGGGCCGAGCTTCAACCCGAACGTGCCGCACCCTGACCTGCCGGGTACCTTCACCAATAACGCCTTCTATTCGGTAGCAGGCAGTTGCAACGACGGTACTGCCGTGTCGACGATGGCCGCGAACTATACGTCGACGCTGTTCCAGGGGGCTACCGCGGCGTTCATCGATCCGCAGACGTCGTCGGTGACCTCGCAGTTCGGGCTCGACTACACGCAGGCGACACCCGGCAAGATCAAGGTCACGGCCACGCAGAACTTCAACGCGAAGGGCGCCGGCGGCGACGTGGCGATCTTCAAGAAGGGCGATACGGGCTGGATCGTGACGGCCGGCAACGTCTACGCGATGGTCGTCAACAACAGCCAGGTCAACCCGTTCTTCACGGTCGGCGCGTTCGTCCAGTAACCCTGCGTTGAACACGTAACACCGGCGGCGCATGCGTCGCCGCCGGCGAATCGAATTTCAAGAGGATTCCTATGAATTTGAAGCAATGGATGGCCGCGGCGTCGCTCGCGCCCGTGCTGGCCGCCTGCGGCGGCGACGGCGACCCGCCGCCCGCGCCGGCGGTCCGGCTGTGCCCGCAGACGATCGACTACAACACGGTGTTCATCGGCGGATCGGGTTCGGGCGAACTCGTGAAGGTGCAGCTCGACACGACGAAGATGACGTACCGGATGACCTACCTTGCGTCGCCGGTGCCGACCACGACGGGCACCGTGCAGCCGACGCGCGACACGGCACCGGCCAACGTGGTCGACGGCACGCTCGCTGACGAAACGGGGCTGCCGACGGTGAAGCTGAACCAGTGCACGTTCCGGATGCAGAACGCGAGCCTCGACCCGACCCGGCCCGCGCGGCTATTCCTCGGCGAGGGCGTGCTGGGCGGCGCGATTCCCGGCGCGACGATCCAGTTCGACGGCGTGATCGGCGTCGGCAAGATCACGAAGACGACGTTCCCGTACTACCCGTTCATCAGCTTCTCGTCGCTGGAAACCGACCTGACGAAGATCGCAGGCAAGTACAACCAGCTCGGCTATCACCAGGTGCCGTCGCAGAGCTTCCAGCCGGTGGCGCTCGACCAGCAGGTGACGATCAACGCGGACGGCAGCTACGTCGAAACCGACAACTTCGGCAAGAAGAACGGCGGGCAGCCGCTTGCGTCGAGCGCGACCGTGAACCAGCCGTTCACGCTGCGGCCCGATGCGCCGGCGTTCCAGTCGCTCAACTACCTGCCGCAGATTCCGCCGACGCTCGCGGCGGTCGATCCGGCGAAGGCCGGCAAGGGGATCCTGATCGTCGGCAAGCTGCGCAACCAGCTCGTGCCGATCTTCATCCGTACGGGTGCGGCCAACGCGGACCTCACGCAAGGGCCGCCGAGCGCGGACGACGAATCGGGCATTTCGTTCCTGAGCCCGCAGACGGCGATCGCTCAGGGCTCGCAGAACGGCGAGTACACGGGTGTCGACAGCGCGTTCAACTACCGCGCGACCGCGCTCGTCGGCGCGCAGGCCACGCTGCTCGATCCGTTCAACGCGTCGCAGGCCGCGCTCACGCGTGCGCTGAACCTCGACTACACGCAGAAGGTGCCCGGGGTCGTCACGACCGTGCATGCGGATGCGGCATCGGGGCCGGCGACCGGCAAGTTCGTGTTCACCGGCGGCGTATTCGGGTTCCTCGACATGAACGATACGAGCAACCCGTACTTCACGGTCGGCGCATTCGTGCAGTGACGCACGCCTGGATGGAGACACGGTGGCGCCGCGCGCGGATGCGCGGCGCCCGGACAGAATGAGGGGAGACTTCATGAAGAAGCTGATTGTCGCGGGTGTCGTCGCAGGCGTGTCGACGCTCGCATCGGCCCAGCAGGCGGGCGACAACGTCGCGACGCTGGGCTGGCTGCACATCATGCCGCAGGATTCGACCAACGGGCTGACGACGAATCTTGCCGGCATGCCGATCAACGGGCCGCTGCGCCTGCCCGGGTCGTTTACGTCGCCGGGCACGAGCCTGACGGTCAACAACGCCGATACCGTCGGCCTCACGCTCACGCACTTCTTCACCGACCACATCGCGGTGACGTCGGTGCTCGGCGTGCCGCCCGAGTTCACGCTGACCGGGCACGGCTCGATCCGGCCGCCCGGCCCGGCCGGTGCGCTCGGCAGCGTCAACATGGACAACCCGGCGAACCAGCCGGCGGTGAAAAACGCGCGGCAGTGGAGCCCGACGGTCATTCTGCAGTACTACTTCAATTCGCCGACGGCGCGGTTCCGGCCGTTCGTCGGGATCGGCGTGGCCTACAGCTGGTTCAGCAACATCGAACTGAACGGAAACTTCGCGAAGGACATCAACGAGAACCTCGGCAGCGTGCTCGCGGCCGGTGCCGGCAAGCCGGGGCCGACGTCGGTGGAGGGCAAGGCGTCGTCGTCGTTCACGCCGGTCTACAACGTCGGCGCGAGCTATGCGATCGACAAGCACTGGGGCCTAACGGCGACGCTGACCTACATGCCGCTGAAGACCTACTCGTCGCTGGTGATCAAGGCGGCCGACGGCTCGACGCTCGCCACCACGCGCACGAAGTTGAAGGCCGACCCGCTGATCACGTTCGTCGGGATTTCCTACAAGTTCTGAGCCGACCGGTGCGCATGACGCGCATCGACGGCTTCCTGTGACCGGCTGACCGGACCCATCCGGCCGGAAGGTCGCGTTCCTGGCGGCGTGCCGCCATTTGTGAAGAGAGGGGGCAGTTCAAATGAGCATTCGCAAAATCGTATCGCTTGTTGCTGCAGTGGCTTTCACCGCGGTTTCGGCCGCGCCTGCTTTCGCTGTCACCGTTACGCGGGCCGACGGCCAGCCGATGAACCCGAACGGCGAGCCGTTCTCGGCGACCGGGCTCACGAACCTCAGCAAGGGTGCGATCACCGCAGGCTGTACCGCGACCTTCAACGGCACGATCACGTCGACCGGTATCGTCAACATCACGTCGACGACGTTCACGGGTGGCGCAACATGCTCGCTGATCAGCGGCAGCGCGAGCAGTACGTCGCCGTGGACGGGGCAGGCTGACAGCACGACGCAGTTGTCGATCAATAACGTAAAGGTGAACGTCACGCTGCTCGGCACCTGCGGGCCGAGCAAGGTCGTGACGACGTGGAGCGATACGAACTCGTCGCTGGCGTTCAATAACTCCGTGCTGACGCCGGACTGCACGGTGGCTGGCACGGTTCTGACGTCGCCGAAGTTCCACGTGCAGTAAGCGATCGCGGATCGAAGCGGATGCCCGCCGCGCGCGAGGGCCGTGCGGTATGTGCGGCGGGTATTCGCGGTTTCGCTGGGTTCGTGCCGTCGCGTGTATCGGCGCGGCGGCCGGATTCGTTCTGCAGAGCGGTCGCGTTTTTCGTGCAAGGCCGCCGGGGCGCTCGCTGTGCGCGAAGAGCGGGCTGGATGCACGCGGCTTTCCGCTTCCTCGATGCTTTCGAGCCTTCGTCCATATCAGCGCGATGACAGGCTGGCCGCACGCGTCGCGATCCGATGCGCGCGGCCTTGCAGGATCGGCACGGCGTACCGCGCCATCCGATCCAACTGAATTAACCACTATTCCAATTGGCCAGAACACTCCCGGAAGACCCATGCTTACCGATCCAGCAAAGTATGGAGATGCCCGCGGCGCGACGCCTGACCGGCTGCGCACGGCCGCGTGGCTGCAGTACCTGATAGAACATCTCGACGCTGCTGCGTGCGCGGCGGAGGCGGGTGATACCGGCGACACGACCGTCATCGCGTCGCACGCGATACGCATGCGAGTGGGCGCGAACCTGTCTCGAGAAGCGGCAGCGATTCTTGGCCGGCTGGCGCCGTGGCTCGCGTCGGACGGTGGCGCCTGCGCATGCGATCTGACGGACCCGCGCGGCGCGTGCTCGCATGTGCCTTCGATGCAGCAACTCGCCGAAGCCGAACGTAGCTGCCCCGGCTCGCGTACCGTGTTCGACACCGCGTACGGCGTGATCGATGCATGCACGTTCGACGACCCCGATGTCGGCTGGGCCGCACTCGAGCGGATTGCCGGTGGTGTCGAATGCGGCGGGGGCGATGACGGCGAATGCACTGAACATGAAAAGGGCGCGCAGGACGACATGCCGCCTGCGAAGAACCTGAGAGAAAGGCTGGAGGTCGTCGCGGCGGCGAGTGGGGAAACGTCGGCCATGCCTGGCGCCGTCATCGACGCGATCGTGCTGCGTGCGTGCGGGCCGCGCGACGATGCATCGCGCATCGACGAGATGGCGGCGCTCGTGACGTTCTCGGCTGCACTCGCCGCTGGCGACGGGACTTCTGTTGCCGCGTATGGCGGTCAGCACAACCTCATTGCGCGGGCGATTCGCACGCATCGTGCCGATCTCGCGTCGGTGGACGGGCTGCTCGCGGCGTTGTCCGTGTGCCGGCTCGATCAGCTCGTCGGCGCGGGCAGCTTCTGGGCGTACTACCTGCTGGCGGGCATCGTGATTGCAGCACCGGATGCCGTGCGGGAAGTCGGTCGCCGCTTTCATGGCGATGAATGGCAGGCGTGGCTCGATCACGTGCTCGCGTGGCCGGCGGTCAGCCGCTTCGGGCCGAAGGAGGACGTCGCGTTCGAACGTCTGCAAGGCGCAATGAGCCTGACGTCGCGATGGAATCCGATCGTTCGCGGGAAACGGATGCGGAAGCGGGGTGTTGTAACGCCCTGATTCGGGGAGCACGTGGAACAAGGCCGGCGGGTGCATCGCCTTGGTCGAAGCGCCACGCAAGGATTCCAAACGACTCGCGCACGGGCGCCTTGGCTCGCGCCGAAATGCCGGCCTTGTTCGCACGCGCGAACGGGCGTCAGGCGGCGGCGCGCTGAGCCTTCGTGCTGTCGGCGCCCACGCCATCGATCCCGCCAGCCCGCCAGCCCGCCAGCCCGCCAGCCCGCCAGACCGCCTCGCGCCTCCGCCGATCCAGGCACCCTCGACCGAACGCAGTATGATGCCGCAGGCGGTGCCGGCGATCGCTCCGTTGTAACGGCCCGCCCGCACCGCCAAAGATCTGCCAAGCGTGTTGTAAGCCGGACGCAAACAGCCGCCGCGTGAGAGCGCCGCCGCGAACCCGCGTCCGGGCCACCTTCATCGAAACGGTCAGTCAGATGTCAAAGCAAAACAAGAAGATCCTCCTCCTGAGCGTCAGCGCCGGTGCCGGCCATACCCGAGCGGCCGAAGCGATCCGCGCGTTCGCCGACCACCATCCCGCCGGCATCGAAGCCACCCACCTGGACGTGATGGATTTCGTATCCACCGGCTTCCGCAAGCTGTACACCGATCTCTACATCAAGCTCGTCAGCAGCCAGCCGGCGCTGTGGGGCTACCTGTACCAGAAGACCGACGAAGTCGATCCCGCCGCGCCGTCGCAGAAGATCCGGCGCGCGATCGAGCGGCTCAATTGCCGGGCACTGCTCGCGGAGATCGAGCGGCAGCGCCCGGACGCGATCATCTGCACGCACTTCCTGCCCGCCGAACTGCTGTCGCGCGAGATCCGCAAGGGGCGCGTCGATACGCCGGTGTGGGTGCAGGTGACCGATTTCGACCTGCACAGCATGTGGGTCGTGCCGAACATGCGAGGCTATTTCGCGGCCAACGACGAAATCGCGTGGCGCATGCATGCGCGCGGCATGGCGCCCGACACGGTGCACGTCAGCGGCATTCCGATCATGCCGGCGTTCGGCCAGCCGCTCGATCGCGCGGCCTGCGCGGCCGAGTTCGGCCTCGATCCCGCACGGCCGACGTTCCTGATGATGTCCGGCGGCGCGGGCCTCGGCGGGCTCGACGTGCTGGCCGCGCGCCTGCTCGAGATGGATGCCGACTTCCAACTGATCGCGCTGGCCGGCAAGAACAAGGCGATGCTGGCGTCGTTGCAGGAACTGGCCGCGCAGCATCCGGGCCGGCTGTTTCCGCAGGGTTTCACGCAACAGGTCGAACGCCTGATGGCCTGCGCCGATCTCGTGATCACGAAGCCGGGCGGCCTGACGACGTCCGAGTGTCTCGCGATGCAACTGCCGATGATCGTCAACTCGCCGATACCGGGCCAGGAAGAGCGCAATGCGGATTTCCTGCTCGAGCAGGGCGTCGCGCTGAAGGCGATCGACGACGATGCGCTCGTCTACCGGATCCGCGCGTTGCTGCAGACGCCGGAGCGTCTCGCCGACATGCGCCGCCGCCTCGCGCCGCTCGGGCGGCCGCTCGCCGGCCGCTTCGTGCTCGATCGCGTGCTGGGCCTGGAGCCGGCCGCATGAGCATCGCGCGTTTTGTGCCGACGCGCCATACGGTGTTCGTCGTCGCGTGGGTCGTGCTGCTCGCGTACTTCTTCGCGAACGTCGAGATCCAGATCGAAGGCAGCGCGGGCTGGGCCGCCAACCTGCCGACGTGGCGCATCGAACATCACTGGCTGCTCGACATCTTCTGGGGCGGGCGGCCGATGACCGGCTACCACGCGTGGGTGTTCCCGTTCGTCGCGCTGTTCTTTCACCTGCCGGCCGTGTTCAACGGACGGTGGTCGTGGCGCATCGAAGCGCGGATCATCGCGTGCATCATGGTGTTCTGGCTGACCGAGGATTTCCTGTGGTTCGTGCTGAATCCGGCGTATGGCCTGGCCCGCTTCAATCCGGCGAACGTGCCGTGGCATATCCACTGGCTGGGCGTGGCCCCGACCGACTACTGGACGATGAGCGCTGCTGCGATCGTGCTGTTCATCGTTTCCCGCGAGCGCAAGCGCGCCTTTTACTGATCTCCGACCCGACATGAAAATCGCCGTCATTGCCGCGCTCGCCGTTACGCTCGCAGGGCTCGTGCAGCCGGCCCACGCGGACCCGGCCTCCGAGGTGTCCGTCCGGCCTTTCAAATGGGCGCAGAGCGTGGCCGATGCGCATGTAAACAACCTGCACCGCATCACGCCGACGCTGTACCGCAGCGCCCAGCTGTCGCGCTCGGACGTGCCGGAACTGCAGAAGCTCGGCATCCGCAAGGTCATCAGCTTCCGTTCGTTTCATGCGGACGACACCATCCTGGCCGGCACGCAGATCAGGATGCAGCGGATCCGGATCAACACGTGGGACATCCGCGACGAGGACATGGTGACCGCGCTGAAGGCGCTGCGCACGGCCGACCAGGACGGCCCGGTGCTGATCCACTGCCAGCACGGCGCCGATCGTACCGGCCTCGTGTCGGCGTTGTACCGGATGGTGTACCAGGGCTGGACGCGCGAGCAGGCGCTCGATGAACTGCAGCACGGCGGCTACGGGTTCCATCCGATCTGGCAGAACATTACGAACTACTTGAAAAACGTCGACGTCGAGCGTTTGAAGCGGGAAGTGAACAGCGGCTGACGGGCCCATGCAAAACGCCGCCGACAGTCATTGTCGGCGGCGTTTCGTCGGTGCATGGCTGAGCGGGCAGCAGGCCCGCCGTTATCAAACCGTCTCCGGCTGCCGCACCGCCTTCGCGATATTGCGGGCCATCGCCCCGTTCGCAACGAAGTAAGGCACATCCACGCGCGCAAGCGCCTTGCGCCCGCGAATCTTGTCCGCGATCTTCTCGGCGATCATGATCGTCGGCGCGTTGAGGTTGCCGGTCGTGATGATCGGCATGATCGACGCATCGACGACGCGCAGCCCTTCGAGCCCGTGCACGCGGCCTTCTTCATCGACCACGGCCATGTCGTCGTAACCCATCTTGCACGAGCACGACGGATGGAACGCGGTCTCCGCGCGGGCGCGCACGAACGCGTCGAGTTCCTTGTCGGACTTGCAGTCGGCGCCCGGATTCAGCTCGCGGCCGCGATATCGATCGAGCGCGGGCTGCCGCATGATTTCACGCGTCGCGCGGATCGCATCGCGGAACTCGCGCCAGTCGAGCGCTTCGGCCATGTAGTTGAACAGGATGCTCGGATGGTCGTTCGGATCGCGCGAGCGCAGCTTCACGCGGCCGCGGCTCGGCGAGCGCATCGAGCCGACGTGCGCCTGGAAGCCGTGCATCTCGATTGCGTTCGAGCCGTTGTAGTTGATCGCGACAGGCAGGAAGTGATACTGGATGTTCGGCCACAGGTCGTCGTCGCGCGTGCGGATGAAACCGCCCGCCTCGAAGTGGTTGCTCGCGCCGAGGCCGGTGCCGTTCAGCATCCATTCGAGGCCGATCTTCGGCTGGTTCCACCACTTGAGCGCGGGGTACAGCGAGACCGGCTCCTTGCACTCGTACTGGATGTACATCTCCAGGTGATCCTGCAGGTTCTGGCCTACGCCGGGGAGGTCGAGCACGACGGGAATGTCGAGTTCCTTCAGCCATGCGCCGGGGCCGACGCCCGAGCGCTGCAGCAGTTGCGGCGACGCGATCGCGCCGCTGCACACGAGCACTTCGCGCCGCGCATGCGCGGTCGCGCGTTCGCTGCCGCGCAGGTACGTGACGCCCGATGCGCGCTTGCCGTCGAACAGGATGCGATCGGCGAGCGCGTGCGTGACGATCTCGAGGTTCGACCGCACCTTCGCCTGGTCGAGGTAGCCGCGCGCGGTGCTGGCGCGGCGGCCCTTCGGCGTGACCGTGCGGTCCATCGGGCCGAAACCTTCCTGCTGATAGCCGTTCAGGTCGTCGGTGCGCGGATAGCCGGCCTGCACGCCGGCATCGACCATGGCCTCGAACAGCGGGTTCACGCCGGGCTTGCTGGTCGTGACCGACACGGGGCCGCTGCCGCCGTGATAGTCGTTCGGGCCGACGTCGCGCGTTTCGGCCTTCTTGAAGTACGGCAGGCAGTCGAGATACGTCCAGTTCTCGAGGCCCTTGTGCGTCGACCAGTTGTCGTAGTCGAGCGCGTTGCCGCGGATGTAGCACATGCCGTTGATCAGCGACGAGCCGCCGAGCCCCTTGCCGCGGCCGCATTCCATCCGGCGGTTGTCCATGTGCGGCTCGGGGTCGGTTTCGTAGGCCCAGTTGTAGCGGCGGCCCTGCAGCGGATAGGCGAGGGCGGCCGGCATCTGCGTGCGGAAGTCGAAGCGGTAGTCGGGGCCACCCGCTTCGAGCAGCAGCACCGTCACGTCCGGATCTTCCGTCAGGCGCGTTGCGAGCACGTTGCCCGCGGAACCTGCGCCGCAGATGATGTAGTCGTATTCGCGTGTCGTCATGACGGTCAATCTCCTTTCGTGATCCTTAAAACACCGGGTTGTAGCGGCCGAGCTCGACCTGCACCGACTTGATTCGAGTGTAGTGCTCGAGCGTCGTGATGCCGTTCTCGCGTCCGACACCGGATTGCTTGTATCCGCCAACCGGCATCTCGGCCGGCGATTCGCCCCACGTGTTGATCCAGCAGATGCCGGCTTCGAGACGATGGATCGTGCGGTGCGCGCGCGACAGGTTCTCGGTCACGACGCCGGCCGCGAGGCCGTAGTGCGTGTCGTTCGCGCGGGCGATCACTTCGTCTTCCGATTCGAAATCGAGGATGCTCATCACCGGCCCGAAGATTTCCTCGCGGACGATCTTCATGTCGTCGCGGCAATCGCCGAACACCGTCGGCGCGACGTACTGGCCGCCGCCGAAGTGACCTTCCGTCAGGCGCGTGCCGCCCGCGAGCAGCTTCGCGCCTTCGGCCTTGCCGCTCTCGATGAAGCCGAGCACCTTGTCGAGCTGCGCGGCCGACACGAGCGGGCCGAAGTTGGTCTCGGCATCGGTCGGCTTGCCGACGCGGATGCGCTTCACGCGTTCGAGCACACGCTGCGTGAATGCATCCTTGACCGAACGGTGCACGAACACGCGCGTGCCGTTCGTGCAGACCTGGCCCGAGCTGAAGAAGTTGGCGGTCACCGCGATGTCGGCCGCGCGGTCGAGGTCGGCATCCTCGAACACGATCAGCGGCGACTTGCCGCCGAGCTCCATCGTCACTTCCTTCAGCGACGACGCGCCGGCCAGCGACATCACCTTCTTGCCGGTTTCGACACCGCCGGTGAACGACACCTTCGCGATGTCCGGGTGGCACGTCAGCAGCGCGCCGACCGAGCCGTCACCCTGCACGACGTTGAACACGCCGGCCGGCACGCCGGCTTCCGTATAGATTTCCGCGAGCTTCAGCGCGGTGAGCGGCGTGACTTCGCTCGGCTTGAACACCATCGCGTTGCCGGCCGCGAGCGCGGGGGCCGTCTTCCAGCACGCGATCTGGATCGGGTAGTTCCACGCGCCGATGCCCGCGCACACGCCGAGCGGTTCGCGGCGCGTGTAGACGAACGATTCGGCGCGCAGCGGCACCTGCAGCCCTTCGATCGCGGTCGCGAGGCCCGCGTAGTACTCGATCACGTCCGCGCCGGTGACGATGTCGACCGCGAGCGTCTCGCCGATCGGCTTGCCCGTGTCGCGCGTTTCCAGCGCCGCGAGTTCGTCGTTGCGCTCGCGCAGCAGGTCGACCGCGCGGCGCAGGATGCGCGAGCGCTGCATCGCGGTCATCGCGGCCCATTCACGCTGGCCTTCCTGTGCGGACGCCACCGCGCGATCGACGTCGGCCGCGCTGGCCTGCTGCACCTGCGCGAGCAGTTCGCCGGTGGCGGGATCGAAGGTGTCGAAAGTCTTGCCGCTCGTGGCGTCGACGTAACCGCCGCCGATGTAGAGGCGCTGCAAACCGAATACGGACATGAGGATCTCCTTGAGGGCGACTGCGTGGCGCGTCAGTCGGACGCGAGCAGCAGGTCGATGTAATCGTGGGCGAGCTTCAATGCAGCCCGGGTGTCGATCGGGCCGCCGGCGAGTGCGCCGCGCAGCCACAGGCCGTCGATCAGCGCGGCGAGGCCGCTGGCGGCTTCGCGCGCTTGCGTGCGCGGCAACGCCTTCGCGAATTCGGCGCACAGGTTCGAGTGGAGGCGCCGCGTGTTGACGTGCTGCAGGCGCTTGAGCATCGGGTCGTGCATGCTCTGCGACCAGAACGCGAGCCAGGTCTTCATCACGGGCGCGCTGACCTGCGTGTCGTCGAAGTTCGCGGCGGCGATCGCGCGCAGCCGGGCGCGCGGATCCTTGCGTGCCGCCACGCGGCGGCGCGTGGTGGCCGACCACAGGTCGCGCAGCACGTGCCGCATCGTCGCTTCGAGCAGGCCGTCCTTGTCGCCGAAGTAGTGGCTGACGATGCCCGTCGAGATGTTCGCGCGTTGCGCGACCGACGCGAGCGTCGTGCCGGGCAGGCCTGCCTCGTCGATCGACCGCAGCGTGGCGTCGATCAACTGTGCGCGGCGAATCTCCCGCATTCCGACTTTCGGCATCGCGACTCCCTTCGCCCGGACGGGCCGTCCATGGAAGTCGAGAGCTTAGCGGTTTTTTATTGATCGTTCAATCAATAAAAAACCGGGGTCGGACGGCGACGGCGGGTACCCGGCAGGTGAGCGAGGCCTCCGATCACACGTTGTGCAGGTGCGGAAAAATAATTGAAAGATGTTTAAAAAAGTTGGAATTCGTTTAAAACGCTTTCGGAATCGAGCGATCAATCCGGTTAATCGTTTCAGGTGTCGAAGCGATTACGGAATGAAAGAATATTGAGCTGTGTGATATTCGGTTGAGCGCGGAATTCGATGCGCGAAACCACGTCACGATTCGGTCGTGAAAATCCGTTTGAAATAAGCGAATTAAACGACATAAATTGCTGATTATGAACGAATATTTGTCCTTTTTAAGGAAATCTGCCGTCACCGCGCAAACGATTGCTATCGCCCTCGATCGAATTCCGCCTACCATAAAAAATGCGGGAATAATTTGAATCTGCCGTATTTCCTAACAGAGTAGAGGGTATCGTTGGAATGACTTGAGTCAGTAATATTGTCCGTATTAGTATGGCGCCGCACTACGAGGAATGAATCGATGCCGCCGGTATTGCCGCGGTGCATTGGCCAATCGCGCGATTCGGATCGCGTGTAAAAAACCGGCGCAGTCATTGCGCACCTGCAGCATGCCGCGACGTCGAGACGCCGCATCAACCGGAGAACGACGATGCTGACCGAAAAACACGTGGTCCCATTGCCGAATGGTCTGAAGGTCTACGTCGAACGCAACGTGTTCGACCCGGCGTTCGACACGGCAATGCTCGTCAACGGCGCCCTGGCGACGACCGCGTCGTTCGGGCAGACCGTCCAGTATCTCGGCGAGCGGATGAACACGATCTGCTTCGACCTGCCGTATGCGGGGCAGTCGCGCCAGCACAACCCGGGCTGCTTCATCCTGACGAAGGACGACGAGGCCGCGATCCTGCAGCACCTGGTCGAGCGCTTCGCGCCGGCGTACCTCGTGTCGGTGTCGTGGGGCGGTGTCGCGTCGCTGTTCGCGCTCGCACGCGGCTGCCCGAGCGTGCGGCGCGCGGCGATCTGCTCGTTCTCGCCGTTCCTGAACGATGCGATGGTCGACTACGTGACGCGCGCCCGCGACCACATCGCGGCCGGCGAGAACCTGAAGGCCGCGCAGCTGCTGAACGACACCGTCGGCCGCTACCTGCCGCGCATCATGAAGCTGTACAACTACCGGTATCTCACGCGCCTGCCGCGCGACGAGCAGGACCAGGTCGCGTTCCACGTCGACCAGATCCTGTCGCTGCAGCCGGAGCGCTACCTCAGCGAGTTCTCGAACATCGGCTGCGAGCTGCTGTTCCTGAACGGCGAGCGCGACGAATACACGACCCCCGCCGACGTGCGCCAGCTCGGCGCGCACGTGCCGCGCGCACGGTTCGCGACGGTGCCGGACGCCGGCCACTTCCTCGACATCGAAGGCCGCGCGCAGCGCGAATACACGCGTTCGGCGTTGCTCGACTTTTTCTGCGGCGGGTCGTCGCTCGCCGCCGGCATGGCGCTTGCCGCCGCGCAGTCGTGCGTGCCGGCTCCGATGCACGCGCTGTCGTCGTGACGCCGTCCGCCGTGCGTCCGGTACGCGCGGCGCTCCCGAATTCCCATCCCAACGAGGCAGGCCAGCCGTGAATATCGTTCAGACCATCGCCATCGTCGTTCCGTGGGCCGTGTGGCTCGCCTACTGGATCGCCACGTCGCAAGGCGTGAAGACGACCGTGCGCAAGGAAGCGTCGCGCTCGCGCACGTTGCAGTCGATTCCGCTGATCGTCGGCGGCGCGCTGATCATCCTGCCCGATCCGTCGTGGCAGGCGCTCGTGCCGGACTGGCAGCGCTTCGGCCTGCAGGCGCAGTGCGGGCTCGCGGTGCTGGTGGCCGGCCTGCTGTTCTCGGTGTGGGCGCGGCTGCACCTCGGCACGAACTGGAGCGTGTCGGTCACGCTGAAGGAAGACCATGAGCTCGTCCGCACGGGGCCGTATGGGCTCGTGCGTCACCCGATCTATACGGGCTGCCTGATCGCACTCGTCGGCGCGGCGCTGATCGGCGGCGAATGGCGCGGCGCGATCGGCGTGCTGCTCGTGTTCGCGTCGCTCGCGTACAAGGTGCGCGTCGAGGAAAGCTGGCTGACCGGGTATTTCGGGCCGGCGTACACGCAGTACCGTCGCGAGGTCGCGGCGCTGATTCCCGGCTTCTACTGATCCCCGCGAGGCGCGCGATGGCGAAGATGATCGTGACCGCGATCGGCTCGGCGGGCGACGTGCATCCGCTGCTCGGCGTCGCAAGGACGCTCGCGGCGCGCGGCCACGACGTCGTGTTCTGCACGCATGCGCCGTTCGAGGCGGTCGTGCGCCGTTGCGGGTTCGCCTTCGTGCCGATCGGCACCGCGGCCGAATACGAGGCCGCGATGGCAAACCCCGCGCTGTGGGATTCGCGCACGTCGTTTCGCACGCTGTGGGAGGTGATCGCGCCGACGCTGCGCCCGCACTACGACGCGCTGCGTGCGCTGACCGACGACGATACGGTGCTCGTCGGCACGCTGTGGGCGTTCTCCGCGCGCTTCATGCAGGAGTTGCACGGTACGCCGTACGTGTCGGTGCAGGTGTCGCCGTCGACGCTGCTGTCCGCGCATGCGCCGCCGACGCACCCGCGCCTGACGATTCCCGCGCGCTGGCCGCTGCCCGTGAAGGCGGCGCTGATGACGCTGATCGAGCGGCAGGTGCTCGATCGCACGTGCGGGCCCGCGCTCAACGCGGTGCGCCGCGCGCTCGGGCTCGCGCCCGCGCGGCGCGTGCTGGGCCGCTGGCTGCATTCGACCGATGGCGTGCTGTGCCTGTTTCCCGGCTGGTTCGCGCCGCCGCAGCCGGACTGGCCTTCGAATCATCTGCAAAGCGGTTTCCCGCTGTTCAACGATATTGCGACGCCTGAAGACGATGTGGCACTCGATGCGTATCTCGCGGCCGGTGAGCCCCCGGTCGTGTTCACGGCCGGTTCGACACGCGTCGATCACGCGGCCTACGCGCGTGCGGTGGCGGACGCGCTGCGCGCGACCGGCGCGCGCGGGATCCTGCTGACGTCGCAGGATGCGGTGCCGGACAGTGACCGTTTGCTCGTGCGCCGCTTCGTGCCGATGCGCACGCTGCTGCCGCGCTGCCGCGCGCTCGTGCATCACGGCGGGGTCGGGACCGCGGCGCTCGCGTTCGAAGCCGGGATCGCGCAGGTCGTCACGCCGTTCGCGCACGACCAGTTCGACAACGCGCAACGCGTCGCCGTGAGCGGCTGCGGCGTGCGGGTCGACGGCCCGATCGACGGTGCGCGTCTCGGCGCGGCGCTCGCGCGTGTGCTCGGTGAACCTTCGTTCGCGGTGCATGCGGCGCGCACGCGCGCGCTGCTTGCCGCCGAGCGGGACGGCTGCGAAGCCGCCGCCGATTTCATCGAACGGTTCGCACCGGCGCATGGGCGTGCTGCCGTGCGGCACGAAGCTGCGGTGGCCGGCGCATGAGCACCGCGTCGCCGCTTCACGACGGGCCCGTCGCGCCTTCCGCGTTCGACGTGCCGGCGCCCGCGCCGGCCGCGCAGCCGGTGCGTGGCATCCGGCTCGCGCTGCTGACGTTCGCGCTGTCGCTCGCGACCTTCATCGAGGTGCTCGACTCGACCGTGACGAACGTCGCGGTGCCGGCGATCTCCGGCAGTCTCGGCGTATCGAACAGCCAGGGTACGTGGGTGATCAGCTCGTACTCGGTCGCGGCCGCGATCGCGGTGCCGCTGACGGGCTGGCTCGCGCGCCGCGTCGGCGAGTTGCGGCTGTTCGTCGGCGCGATCCTGCTGTTCACGCTGACGTCGCTGCTGTGCGGGCTCGCGCGCGACCTGCACGTGCTGGTGATCTGCCGCGCGCTACAGGGACTGTTTTCCGGGCCGATGGTGCCGCTGTCGCAGACGATCCTGCTGCGCACGTTCCCGCCGGACAAACGCACGATTGCGCTCGCGCTGTGGGCGATGACGGTGCTGCTCGCACCGATCTTCGGGCCGGTGGTCGGCGGCTGGATCGTCGACAACTTCTCGTGGCCATGGATCTTCCTGATCAATCTGCCGATCGGGCTGTTCTCGTTCGCGGTCTGCACCGCGATGCTGCGCCCCGACGCGCAACACGGCCAGGCCGGCCCGATCGACGTGCCGGGCATCGTGCTGCTCGTGATCGGCGTCGGCTCGCTGCAGGCGATGCTCGATCTCGGCCACGATCGCGGCTGGTTCGGCTCGCCGCTGATCGTCACGCTCGCGGTGGTCGCGGCGCTCTCGATCGTGTCGCTGCTGATCTGGGAAGCGGGCGAGGCGCATCCCGTCGTCGATCTCAGCCTGTTCCGCGATCGCACGTTCTCGTTCTGTGTACTGATCATCTCGCTCGGGATGATGAGCTTCTCGGTGGTCGGCGTCGTGTTCCCGCTGTGGATGCAGGCCGTGATGGGCTACAACGCGTTTCACGCGGGGCTTGCCACGGCGTCGCTCGGCGTGCTCGCGCTGGTGTTCTCGATCCTCGTCGGGCTGCATGCGCATCGCTTCGACGCGCGCGTGCTCGCGACCTTCGGCTTCCTCGTGTTCGCGGCCGTGCTCGCATGGGATGCGCATTTCACGCTGAAGATGACGTTCGCGCAGATCGCCGCGCCGGGCCTGATCCAGGGGATCGGGCTGCCGTGCTTCTTCATTCCGCTGACCGCCGCGACGCTGTCGCGCATTCCGGACGACCGGCTCGCGGCCGCGTCGAGCCTGTCGAACTTCCTGCGCACGCTGTCCGCCGCGTTCGGCACCGCGATGAGCGTGACGCTGTGGGACAACCGCGCGACCTATCACTACGACGTCGTGTCGCAATCCGTCACGCACGCGTCGGCGAACACGCAGCGCTTCGTGCATACGCTGAACGCGATGGGCGTGGATGGCGTGCGCGAGTTGTCGACGCTGCACCAGGTCGTGATGCAGCAGGCCTACATGATGGCGACCAACGACATGTTCTGGATGGCGAGCATGACGTGTCTCGCCCTCGCGGCAATGATGTGGCTGACGCGGCCGAAGCGCGGCGCGTCGGCCTCGTTCGGGCATTGAGGAGAGGAACATGACGACACTCGGCGCACTCGTGATCCTGTATTACCCGAGCGATGCACAGCTCGATGCGCTCGGCGCATGGCGGCACGCGTGCGACGCGCTGCTCGTCGTCGACAACACGCCGCAGCCCGATGCACGGGCCCGCGAGATGTGCGCGCGCGAAGGCATCGCGCTGCTGCATCACGGCAACCGCGGCGGGATCGCGGGCGCATACAACGCGGGGCTCGCGGCGCTGTTTCGCGACCGGATCGATGCCGTCGCGCTGTTCGACCAGGATTCGTCGGTGCCGGCCGCGTATTTCCCCGCGATGCGCGATGTGTGCGCGGGGCTCGGCAGGCGCGCGTTCCTGGCCGGCCCGCGCATCTTCGACGAAAACGCGCGCAGCTTCCTGCCCGAACTGTCGACCAACGGGATCGGGCTGCGCCGCCTGCGCATCGAGCCGGGCGCACCGTTGCAGCGCTGCGCGTTCCTGATTTCGTCGGGCTGTGTCGTGTCGCGCGACGCATTCGACGTGCTCGGCCGTTTCGACGAGACGCTGTTCATCGATCACGTCGATACCGAATACAGTTTCCGCGCGTTGTCGCGCAACGTGCCGCTCTATGTCGTGCCGTCGCTGGTGCTGCCGCACCGGATCGGCGCGAAGCAGCGTCATGCGATCGGCCCTTTTGAAATGACGTCGATGAATCACTCGTGGCAACGGCGCTATTACAGCGCGCGCAATGCGGTGCAGCTCGGGATGCAGTACGGGTTGCGCTTTCCGGTGGCGATCGTGCCGAACCTGCTGACGGTGTGGCAGGTCGTGCAGATCGCGCTCGTCGAACGCGACAAGCGCGCGAAGCTCGCCGGCATCCTGTTCGGCGTCGCCGATGGCCTGTTCGGCCGGCTCGGTCCGCTCGAACGCACGCGGCCGCGTCTGGCCGCGCGTGCGCAACGCGTGCAGCAGGGGTGAGGGGCGCGATGCGGCGTGTGAATGAAGCGGCGAGTGCGGCGCGTGGCATGAAGGGCGGCTCGATGACGATCGCCGTCGCGGCCGTGTCGCTGGCGTTGAGCGGATGCGTGCCGTCGGGCTTCCTGCCGTCGCTGTCGTTGCGCGCGCCGGCCGACGATGCGCTCGTGCATACGGCCGGCCCCGGCGTGAACGGCGCATGGCCCGCGCCCGACTGGGTGAAGCAGTTGAATGATCCGCAGCTCGATGCGCTGGTTGCCGAGGCTTCGCAAAACAACCCGGACCTGCAGGTCGCGCAGGCGCGGCTGCGGATCGCGCAGGCGCAGCTTCAGCAGTTCGATTCGTTGACGGGACTGACGGGCACGGCCGGCGCGACCGTCAGCCGCGCGCGCATGCCGAAGCCCGGCGACGACGTCGCCAACGTGTCGGTCAGCGGCTATCGCGTGCCGGTGGAGATCTTCGGCGATCCGAACACCTCGCCGTCGTCGGTGTTCGTCGGGCTGACCTACCAGCTCGACCTGTGGGGCAGGAACCGCGCCGCGACGAAGAGCCTGATGTCGCTGCGCGAAGCGGCGCGGGTCGAGGCGGAGCAGGTGCGGCTCACGCTGGCGGTCGCGATCGTCACCGTGTACTGCCAGCTCGACCAGGCGTATGCGACGCAGGATCTGCTTCAGCAGAAACTGAAGGTCAGCCAGCGCGTGACGACCGTGCTGCGCGAGCGCACCGCACGCGGGCTCGACAACGCGTACGACGCGAGCGACGCCTCGATCAAGCGCAGCAAGCTGCTCGCGCAGATCGCACTCAACGACGAACAGATCAAGCTCGCGCAGCTGCAGCTCGGCGTGCTGTCCGGTCGCGGCCCGGAGCGCGGGCTCGCGCTGCAGCGGCCGCGCGTCGGCACATTCGCGGGCGGTGCGCTGCCCGCGCGGCTGCCGGCCGATCTCCTGGGGCGCCGGCCCGACATCGTCGCCGCACGGTTGCGTGTCGAAGCCGCGTTCGCGAATGCCGATTCGACACGCGCTCAGTTCTATCCGGACGTGAACCTCGTCGCGCTCGGCGGCGTGTTCGCGCTCACGCCCGCGTCGCTGTTCTCGCGTGACGCACTCGCCGGCTCGGTCGGCCCGGCGATCTCGCTGCCGATCTTCGATCGCGGCCGGCTGAAGGCGAAGCTCGGTGCGGATGTCGCGCAGGCCGACGTCGCGATCGGGCTGTACAACAAGACCGTCGACGACGCGCTCGGGCAGGTCGCGCAGTTCGTCACGTCGCTGCAGACGTCGCAGACGCTCGTCGCTCAGCAGCAGGACGCGGTCGCGGCCGCGCAGAAGATCGTGGAGATCGCGACCGACCGGCACCGGCGCGGCGTGCTGATGCAGAAGGACGTGGATGTCGCGGATCTCACGCTGATCGACGAGCGCGCGCAGATGATCGCGTTGCTCGGCCGGCAGCGGTCGCTGCGCGTCGGGCTCATCGGCGCGCTGGGCGGCGGGTTCGATGCGGGCGCGACGGTTGCGCAGGCGCCGGCCGTGCATCGGGCGCGTAGCGGGGCGGCGAAGCGAGGCGCTGCTGCGATTGCCGCACCCGCCGTGGCCGCTGCGACCGCACCGAAAGCATCGAACGCACCGAACGCACCGAACGCACCGAACGCACCGAACGCACCGGACGCGAGCCGACCGGTGGCGGCGCCGTCGGCCGATGTGCGTGCGGCGAGCGTGGCCATGCCGCCGATCGTCGCTGCATCGAATGCGGCGCCCGCACGACGCGACGACGCGGCGCGCACACCGGCCGCCGCCGCGACGCCTCGCAGCACCCCCGTTCTCGCGCGCACGGCAGCGGCGAGTCCGGCGCCGAGCCCGTCGGTCACGCCACCGATTCCCCTGTTCCAGCACGATCGCCTGATCGTTACGCAAAGCGACTGATGCATCACGACAACCTCCATACCGCCGCGCCGCCGGCCGCACTGAACGACCCGGCACTCGACGCACGCCGCGCGACGCGCCGCAAGCGCTTCATCGCGTTCTTCGCGGTCGTGCTGGTGGCCGCGCTCGCGTGGATCGCGTACTGGCTGCTGAGCGATCGCTATTACGAAGACACCGACGACGCGTACGTCGCCGGCAGCATCGTCCAGGTCGCTGCGCAGATCCCCGGATCGGTGACCGACGTCGTGGTTGCCGATACGCAGGCCGTGCGCGCCGGCCAGACGCTCGTGAAGCTCGACGACACCGAGGCGTCCGTCGCATTCGCGCAGGCGAAGGCGCAGCTCGCGCAGGCCGTGCGGCAGGTCGCGAACGCGAAGATCTCGAACACGATGTACGTCGAGGCCGTGAATGCGCGGCGCGCCGACCTGGCGCTCGCGCAGCGCGCGTTCGCTGCACGCTCGGGCGCGTCGGTCGAGATCGTCGCCCCCGAGGAACTCGCGCGCGCGCGCGCGGCGGTCGCCGGTGCCCAGGCGAATCTCGCGGCCGCGCAGGCGCAACTCGATGCGGCACGTGCGCTCGGCACGCGGTTGCCTGTTGACGAAAGCCCGGCTGTCGTGCAGGCGGCCGCGCAGTTCAAGCTTGCGTACCGGAACCTGAAGCGCACGACGATCGTCGCGCCCGTCGACGGCACGATCGGGCAGCGTTCGGTGCAGGTCGGCCAGCAGGTCGGGCCCGGCGTGCCGCTGATGTCGATCGTGCAGCTCAACCAGCTGTGGATCGAGGCGAATTTCAAGGAGGGGCAGATTCGCCACATGCGCATCGGGCAGCCGGTCGAGGTCGTGTCCGATCTGTATGGCTCGCGCGTGACCTATCGCGGCCGCGTGCAGGGCTTCTCGGCGGGTACGGGCAGCGCGTTCTCGATGCTGCCGTCGCAGAATGCGGCCGGCAACTGGATCAAGGTCGTGCAGCGCGTGCCGGTCGTGATCGCGCTCGATGCGCGCGATCTGGCCGCGCATCCGCTGCGCGTCGGGTTGTCGATGCGCGCGACGGTCGACACGCACGATCGCAACGGCCACGCGCTCGACAGCGAGCCGCCGACGCCGGCCGTCAGCACACGCGTGCACGACGGCGTCGCGAGCGATGCGGAAAGCGCTGCCGCCACGATCATCCGCGAAAATCAGGGCGGGTAACGTCCGAACGAGAGAGGGGCGGCCGGTCGCCGCGAACGGCCCGCCACCCGGCGCCTGGTGCGTCACTGCGCTCGCCAGCCCCCCAGTTTCCCAG
>NZ_PTXM01000038.1:0-53376 GCF_004343765.1 Burkholderia sp. SRS-25 | reverse complement strand
CGTCTAATTCGTCGGCAGCGTCAGTTGTGTATAAGTGACAGGGATATCGATGCGGTCACGACGAGCAGAATGACTATCCGGCGATGCATGCTCGCCGGAATTTCAGAGAAAACGTTATCCATAAGGATCGAGATGAGCCCGGCGGACATCGGAGCATGGCGGCGACCGGCAACCACGCCGCTCCGGCGAGACTAAAGCTGTGCCTCGATCGCGGCCTTGTCGATCACCGACCAGACCTGGCGGATCTTGCCGTCATGAAATTCGTAGAACACGTTCTCGCAGAACGTGACCTTCCGGCCGTCGACGGCGAGCCCCATGAACGTCCCGCTCGGAGAGCAGGCGAAGCGAAGGCGGCATGCGATGCGCGGCGGCTCGCACACGAGCAGCCGGATGTCGAAACGGAGATCGGGAATGTCGCGGAAGTCCTGTTCCAGCATCGCGCGGTAACCGGCGAGGCCGAGCGGCCGGTCGTTGTGGATCACGCCGTCGGCGACATATTCGCCGAGCGCTGGCCAGTCCTGCCGGTTCAGGCAGTCGATGTACGCGCGGTAGCGGGTTGCAAGATCGGTGTCGGCCATGGTCGTGCCTCCGTATGTCGACGCGATGAGTCGGATGCGGTGCGCATCACTGCTGCGCGGTTTCGCCCGACAGGAACGTGACGAACTCCCGCGTGTACTTCGGCAGCGCATCGAACGACCGCGCGCACAGCTTCAACCGTCGGTGGCTCCACGCATCGGACAACTCGACGAGCCGCACGTCCATCGTCTGCATCGCGCGCTCGGCCGCATGGCGCGACACGATGCCGATGCCCACGCCGCTCGCGATCACGCGGCAGATCGCATCGAAGCTCTTCAGTTGCACACGATAGCGGATCCGCTTGCCGAGCGCGCGCGCCTGATCGGCGAGATGCACCTGCAGCGCGCTGCCGTCGGTGAGGCCGATGAAGTCGGCATCGGCGATCGAGTCGAACGCGACCTTCTCCTGCGATGCGAGCGGATGCGCGGCCGGCACGACGACGATCAGCCAGTCCTCGCGGAACGGCTTCTGTTCGAGCCCGCCGAGCCCGACCGAATCGGCGACGATGCCGACCTCGGCCGTCTTGTTGCGGATCGCATGCACGATCTCCTGGCTCGAGCGCTCCTCGACGCTGACCGACAGCTTCGGATGAAGCGGCAGGTAGTCGGCCAGCGCGTCGGGCAGGTATTCGCTCAGCGACGCCGTGTTGCACAGCAGCCGGATGTGCCCGCGCAGCCCCTGGCCGTATTGCTGCAGTTCGCCGCGCATGTGGTCGATCTGCTGCAGCACCGTGCGCGCGTGGTGTTCGAGCGCGCGGCCCGCATCGGTGGCCTGCGCGCCCGACTTGGTCCGGTGCAGCAGCGGCACGCCGAGCTCGTCCTCCATGCCGCGGATGCGCTCGCTCGCGGCCTGCAGCGTGATGTGGGTGCGCTCGGCGCCGCTCGTGATGGTGCCGGCCTCGCAGATGTTCAGGAAGAGCCGCAGGTCGGTCAGGTCGAAGCGCATGATGGGGGACGATCGTATTGGAATGGTCGATAAGTTAGCAGGGAACCGCGGCCGGGGTCTCAGGCGCAGCTTGAGGCCCGATTCGCCGGTTCCGCATTTTCGGGGCGCGATCGATGGCGGATCATGGCCGCATATCAACCGGGGAGCCTGTCATGCAGATCGATCCGTCGTGGGGCGTGTCGTTCAAGATCGCGTTGCACGTGCTGTTCCTGTGCATCGGCATTGCGTGGGCGTGCGCCGAACTCGCCGCGTGGTTGCGTTGAACGCCGCGGCGATCGCCGCTTCGTGCCTATTGAAACAAATCCGTCATAGTTCATCGAGACGAAAATTCTTCCGCTTTCCTGCAAAAAGACCATCAAGTTTTCCCGAATCGGACCGTATTACCGGTAGCGAATGCCGGCCGGCATCCGGTTCGTGATCGTTTGTCATCATTGTTTGCATCCGGTTACACGTCGGCCGTTCCGTTTTTGAGATGCTTGAAAGATTGTCAAACCGGAGTCGGATCGTCCATGAAAACGCGCGAGATTCACCGCAACGCGGCGTGGCTGCCAGGCTTGGCCGCCGTGCTCGTCATGGCCGGTTGTGCAAGCACGCAGTCCGTTCCGCCGAGCGACACGCTGGCGGGTCAGTCGTCACCGTCGAGCCAGCCCGCCGCTGCGCCGTCGGCCGCCACGCCGCCGCCGGCGCCGATTTTCGTCGCGCAGAAGTACGTCGTGAAGCGCGGCGACACGCTGACGGGCATCGCGTCCGCAAACGGCTGCAGCGTTGCCGACCTGCGCACCTGGAACAAGCTGGGCGACAACGGCAGGCTGCGCATGGGGCAGGTGCTGCGCATCGTCAAGCAGCAGCCGTTACCGGTGCCGGGCACGACCGGAACGCAGGTGGCCGCATCGTCGGCGGGGGGCAACCCGGCTGCCGTTCAGACCACTGCGTCGAATGCGAGCGACCGTCAGGTCGTCAAGGAAACGAAGCGGCATGCGGGCGGCGTCGCGCTCAAGTGGCCCGCGAGCGGCAAGATCGTCGACGGCTTCCGGCCGGGGCAGAACCGCGGCATCCAGATCGCCGGCCGGCCGGGCGACCCGGTCCGCGCCGCGGCCGACGGCCGCGTGATGTACGCGGGCACCGGCCTGAACGATTACGGCAGCCTGATCATCGTCCAGCACAACGCGGATTTCCTGACCGCCTATGCGCACAACCGCAAGCTGCTCGTGAAGACGGGCGACATCGTGCGCCAGGGCGACGAGATCGCCGAGATGGGCGACCTCGACAACTCGCGTGTCGCGCTGCTGTTCGAAGTGCGACGCGACGGCAAGCCGGTCAATCCGATGCCGTATCTGCCTTCGTCGCAAGGGTGATGCAGGGCCGTTTCGCTGGAACGTCGCGGCGGTCGCTGCTACGCTAGGGTCTGTTCATGCGAGTCCCGCGCTTCGCGGGGCCGACGGCCGTCTTTCGGGGATGCGCGGCGTATGCCGTCGCGAGCCGGCCGCCGGCGTGAACGGGCACGCTTCTCCAACGCGTGCCCGAGCCGCTTCGTGCCACCGATTCCGACAGAACTCACGACATTCATGGAACACTCTCCGACACGCCGCTCGCTGTTGCTTGCCGCCGTTGCCGCGCCGTTCGTCGCCGCGTGCACGTCCGCGCCGGTCGCCGACCAGGGGCGCGCCCATACCGCCCAGGCTGAATTGACCGCGCTCGAGAAGGCTTCGAATGGCCGGCTCGGCGTCGCCGCGCTCGATACGTCGAACGGCGTGCGCATCGCTCACCATGCGCGCGAGCGCTTCCCGCTGTGCGGCACGTATGCGGTCGCCGCGGCTGCCGCGATGCTCGCGCGCGGCTCGCTCGACGCTTCGCTGCTGCCGCGCCGCATCCTGTACCGCCGCTACGAAATCGTTGCGGGCTCACCGATCACGGAAAGCCACGTCGACACGGGCATGACGATCGAGCAGCTTTGCGTGGCGATGCTGCAATCGGGCGACAAGGGCGCCGGCAACCTGCTGATGGGTGTGCTCGGCGGCCCGCAGGCCGTCACGGCGTTCGCGCGCGCGAGCGGCGACATGTCGTTCCGCCTCGATCGCTGGGAACCCGAACTGAACAACGCGGCGCCCGGCGACGAACGCGATACGTCGACGCCGGTCGAGATGGTCGACACGCTGCAGCGGCTGCTGCTCGGCAACACGCTGCAGGAGCCGCAGCGCACGCAACTGACGGAATGGATGGTCGGCGGCGCGCGCGGCGCGACCGGCATCGCGGCGGGCGTGCCGCCCGGCTGGCGCATCGCGGACAAGGCCGGCACGGGCGGCTACGGCACGACGACCGACGTCGCGGTGCTGTGGCCGCCGTCGCGTGCGCCGATCGTGATGGCCGTGTCGTTCACGCAGCCGCAGGCCGCCGCGGCGGCCCGCGCGGATGTCGTTGCGTCGGCGGCGCGCATCGTGGCCGCCGCGCTCACCGCGACGGCCTGAGCGTCCCGCGCCTCGCGCAAAGCCGGCGTTTGGCTTATCGTGTTGGACAGTGCGCGCCGGGGTCGGCGCGCGGTCCTTCCGCGCCGTTTTTCCGTTTGCCTTCTTCATGCGCCGACTTCCGCCCCTGCATGCGCTGCAGATCTTCTCGACGGTGGCTCGCCACCGCAGCTTCACGCGTGCGGCCGAGCAGCTGTGCATCACGCAGGGCGCGGTGAGCCGGCAGATCCAGACGCTCGAGGCGCATTACGGTTTTCCGTTGTTCAAGCGGCACGCGAAGGGCCTCACGCTGACGGCGGAGGGCGAGCAGTTGCTGCCGGTGGTCAACGAGAGCTTTGCGCGAATCGAGGACATTTCGATGAGGCTCACGCGGCAGCGCACCGACCTCGCGCTGAAGGTGCCGACCTGCGTGATGCGCTGGATGCTGCCGCGCATCATGCGCTTCCAGGGCGAGCATCCCGATCTCCATGTGCAGATCACCACGGCGTGGCAGCACGTCGTCGATTTCTCGACCGAGCCGTTCGATGCGGCCGTTGTCTACGGCACGTCGCCGGGCGCCGGCGTGTTTGCGCTGCCGCTGTTCGACGAGCGGTTGACGCCCGTCTGCGCGCCCGAATTGCGGCAGACGTCACCGCTCGATGCGACCGGCGATCTCGCACGCCATACGCTGCTGCATCCGACGCGTGACCATCGCGACTGGCGCGCGTGGCTCGATCACGCGGGCGAGCGCAGCGTCGATCCCGCGCGCGGGCCGACGTTCGATACGCTCGATCTCGCGACGAACGCGGCGATGCAGGGTTTCGGCGTCGCGATCGGCGACGTGACGCTCGTCGACGACGACGTCAGCGCGCGCCGGCTCGAACGGCCATTCGATATCGTGCTCGAGACGGGCGCGCGTTACTTCTTCGTCTATCCCGAGAACATCGGCAACCAGCAGAAAATCCGTGCGTTCAGCGACTGGATCGCGCGCCATCGCGATTGACCGGCGGTCACGCACATTCGCGGGACCGGCGCGCGGAACCCGTCAGGTGCTGCGCCGGCGGACGGCTTCACTGGTACGTCACGACGGCGATCATCGGCGCCTGGCTGTTGCCCGGACGGTTCGGTAAAACGATTGCGCGCGAGGCCTGAGTAAAGGTCGTGGTCTTGATGGCCTGCTGGCTCGCTGCGTCGACGAACGCGATCTGGCCGGTTGCCGGGCGCGGACAGTCAGGGCGGACTTGTCCGCGGGCGAGATCGGCCGTATCGACCGCGAACGAGCAAGGCGGCTCGACGATCATGCCGGAAAAATAGAGGGTGCCGGACGCGCCGGCCGCAAAGGACGAGGAAGTGGCCAGAAGCGAGGCAGCCAGGACGAACGAGGCGGCGATAGGGCGGTGCTTCATGACAGGCTCCAGAGAGGAAGCGCGTCGCAGCGGGGCCGCTCGGGTGGCAGTCCGTCAACGCTGCGATGCTGTATGCGTAAACGGCAAAATCATCGAAACTCTTGAGTGGAAAATTACAAATTTGGGATATAAGCAAACGATTTCGTATTGCTGAATTCAATCTATGCCTGATTTGCGAGATATCAAATCAGGGTAATGCCGGTGGTGTACGCTCAACCGGAAAGCGGACGTCCGATGCCGGTCGTCACGACAGGTCGTTGCGAAGTCAACGAGTTTACGGATCGTGGAAACGATGCGCGCGTGAATACCGACGCGCCAATGCAAAACGGCCGCTCGTTTCCGAGCGGCCGTTTTGCATTGGCGCACGAAGGTGCGCCGTTCAGGCCGTGCGCTTGCGTACCGCGCCGACGACCACGAGCAGCACGATCGCGCCGATGATCGACGCGATCCAGCCCGCGCCCTGGCCGGGTGCGTACCAGCCGGCGGCGCGGCCGACGTAGCCGGCGACCAGCGAACCGACGATGCCGAGCACGATGGTCATCAGGATGCCCATCTTGTCGTCGCCGGGCTTGAGCGCGCGGGCGAGGAGGCCGACGATGAGCCCGACGACCAGGGTTTCGATGAATTGCAGCATGAACGCCTCCCTATTGCGGTTGAGCTGTTGACGAAAGGAAATGGACTCGCGTGCCGTGCCGGGGTTCCCTGCGGCGGCGAACCGGCGCGCGGCGCGTCGAGTATCGCACGCCGGGGCGTCGGGCAGATGTCAGGTCTCGGCGAGGCGCGCGCCGACGTCATTCATTGGTAGTCGAGCAGAACCTGCGCCGCGGCATGAACGGAACCGCCGCCGATCTTCGCGCCTGTTTGCAGGTAGGACGCACGGAGCGGAATCGACGGTGATCCGCCGGTGGCCCGGTTGTAGTTCGTCACCGTGTGCGATTTCCGCAGCGTCAGCGGCTGGCCGGTTGCGGCATCGGCGATCTGGATGCCGATGCCGCTCGCTTTCGCATCCGGACGCAGGTGCATGCCACCGGGCGTGCCGACGACCATGTCGTCCAGCGGGGCCAACTGGTAGCCGATCCGGTTGTAGCCGGCTGGACAGTTGTTCAACTGCACCTGGAAATCGGTCGCGCCGGCGGTCGAGCCGACGCCCTTGAACACATGGTGCTGCACGGGCGGCAGCGTGACGGTCTGGTCGGGAATCGAGCACGTGCCGTTGATGAAGCTGACTTTCGCGGCGAGGAAGACCTCGGATGCTTCGCCCAGGATGCCGGATTTGTAATTGATCCTGTAATAGGCACTGAGCCAGCCGGAATTGAGCGAGCCGTCCTTCGGCTGCCGGCTGTCGCGAAACAGCATGACTTCCAGCGTGTTGCGCAATGTCGTCTTCGTCGACGAGACGGCCACCGTGCCGTCGATTATCATCCGCGTCGACAAGCCGGATACGTTCGTTTCGAGATCGGGGCCGGGGCTGACGCCCACGATGCTGCCCTTGTTGTACATCGAGATGCTCGTGATGTCGCAGGTGCTCGCACCGCAAACGTCCTGCGGCGTGAAGTAATGGCGGGCGACGGCGGTACCGGGTGTCGCGTTCGATGGGCTCGACACCGTTGCTTGCCCGAATGCATAGAGAGACGCCGCCGCCGCATCGGTCGAAAATGCGGCGCATGCGAGCAGAAAGGTCGATGCAACTGCGATCATGCGGGCCGTGTGCCGGGCAATGCCGCCAAATGAGTCATGCGGGTGCGTGTTGCCTGCGCGGCGTGCAAGCCGGCGCGATTCGGACGATGAGTGAGAGTATGTCATCTGGATTCCTTATTGAATGGCGGCGGCCGTCGAATCGACCTGGCAGACGCTCGTGACGGTCTGTACGCCCCGCGATCGCCCGCGCCGTTCCGCGACGGGAAGCTCGTATGCGACGCGGCAGACCGAGCGGCCGTCGTTGCCCCATTGAACCGTCAGCGAGCCGCGATCGTTGAGCCCGCGAGCGAAGATCTTGCTTGCCTGGGCGACGATGCCGACTTCTTTGCCGGTCTCGTCGCGCACGACGGCGCCGAACGGCAGCGGCGCGCCGTTGGCCTGCGGCGCCCGGACGAGCGCGGCGCGGCCGGTGTCGGTCGCAAACCGGATGAGCGGCACCGCACCTGCGCGCGGCGCGATCTGCCGGCTGGTTTCCTTCAGTTCGACGTCCATCGAGATCCCCTTCGGATCGAGCGCGACCGTATTGATGCTGTATGGCGTCAGGTACGGTACGACCGCGTAACCGTTGCCGTCGACCTTGACGCCGGTGGCATTGGTGATGCGCGCGCCGGCCGCGCCCGGCGCCTCGACGATCGCGAACGTCTCGGACAACGGCTGCGAGAACGTGATGCCGCCGCGGTGCGCGACCAGCGCGCCGCGCACGCCGAGCGAGCCCTGCTGGAACGCCGTGCTCGCGCCCGCGCTGGCATTGAGTTCGGCCATCCGCGTTCGGTACGTGACGTTGGCGCTACCGTCCGTGACCGAGTCCGTCCCGGACGCGTGGTTCGCGCTGACGCTGTACGACAGCGCGTGGTCGTCGCCGAGCGATCCGGACAGCGTCGACTGCAGCCGCGTGTGGCCGAGCGTATCGCGCGACACGTTGCCGGTGACGGTCACCGGGCGTTCGCGGCCGAACGGGATCGTGACGCTCGCGTAATAGAGCGTGCCCATGTCGCCGCCGGCATTGCGCTGCCGCGTGGCCGTCAGGCTATAGGACACGTTGCGGAACCGGTTCGTATAGCCGACCGAATAGTTGACGTCCGAGCCGGGGCGGTTCCAGTAGTTCACCGTCGATGCCGTGGCATTGATGCGCCCGCCGGCCGCACCGAGACGCTGCGTGAGCGCCAGCGACGCACGATGGCGCTGACGCCAGACCGAACTGACCGAGTGGCCGTCCCGGACGGCATCGCGCGCCTGCATTGCGTCGTTGAGGCTGAAATAGCCGTCCGTGGAATAGCGATACGCGGCGAGGGCAATGTCGGTGCCCGTCGCCTCGACCGACTTCGCATAGCTGACGCGCACGCTCGAACCGCTGTAGCGCTTCGCGCCGGGGATGGAGGTCATGGCATGCGTGACATCCGCGCCGAATGCGCCGAACGACGTATTGAGGGCGCCCCCCAGCATCGCGGATACATAGCCGGCCGCAAGCGTGGCGCCGCCGTAGGCCGTCACCAGGTTGGTGAGGCCGCGCTGGTACGTTGCCTGCGCGAAAAACGGCTGGCTCGATCCGTGGGGATTGCGCAGCGTGCCCGCGACGAAGCTGTAGCGGCCGATGCCCGGCCGCAGCGACATCGGTACGGCGGCGTAAGGCACGGAGAACGTATGCACGGAGCCGTCGGCCTCGGAGACCGACACCTGCAGATCGCCACCGTAACCGGTCGGGTACAGATCGTCGATTTCGAAATTGCCGGGCGCGACCGTCGTCTCGTAGATCGTCACGTCGTTCTGGCGGATCGTCACCTTCGCATTGCTGTTCGCGATGCCGCGCACCACGGGCGCATAGCCGCGCAGCGAGTCGGGCAGCATCCGGTCGTCCGTCGACAGGCGCACGCCGCGGAACTGCGTCGAATCGAACAGTTCCCCCGACGTGTAGCTCTCGCCGACGACAAGTTGCGACGACAGCGACGGCAGGTCGCGCTGGAGATAGGTCGCGAGATTCTGGTACCGGCTCTGGCCGCGCGACGACCACGAATAGGAGCCTTCGTGGCGAAAGCGCCAGCTGCCGAGGTTTACGCCGCCGTTCAGGCCGAGATAGCCTTGCGTCTGGGCGGTATGACCACTGGCCTTTGACGTGTAGAGGTTGAAGTTGTAGCCGAGCAGGCCGACGGTTTCGCCGGCGGTCCATTGATCGGGGTTCACGTAGCCGCGCGCCTTGCGCGCGAGCGATGCCTGCGGGATCGACAGCCGCAGCACCTGGCGCGTGAAGTCGAACGCCGCGCTTGCGTCCGGCACGACCTGCTCGATCCGCAGGCATGCGCGGTCGCCGTCAAGCTCGGCGACGATGTCCGGCGTGATCTTGCCGAAATCGACGCCGACGCGCTCGAGCAGCGCGCGGTCGAAGCACGGCCGGGCATCGCCCGAGTCCGGCGCGGCCGCGAAGCGGACGTCGTAGCGGCCGATCCAGTCGGAGCCGACGTGGATGTCGGCGGTGTACACGCCCGGGGCCGTCACGTTGCGCTGCGCGAAGCGCGAGACGTCGAATTGCTTTCCCAGGCGATTCTGCAGGAAAGCCCCGTCGAACTCGACTTGCGCGAGCGTGTTTTCGGCGGCGGTTTGGGACGTCGCGCGGCCATCGCTCGACCACGCGCCGACGCACGCCACCACCAGCAGATGGATCGGCTTGATGCGGGGCATGTCGGCCACGGCGTGGCGCGGCAGTCGAGTCGAGGTCATGATCAGTACTCCAGATAGTGTCGAATCGAACGGATGCGTTGCGCCGACGCAGTCGCGCGTGCGTGCGCGTTGCTGCGTGGCGAGGGCTGATTCCGGGGATTCCAGGCCGTCTGGTCGGGACGGCAAACAGGGAGGCGGACGAAAGACGAGGAAGCGGCAGGCCGCGCCCGTGGCGCGCTGCCAGCTTCGACCGCGTTACGGGGCGACGCTGACCGGGCGCTTGATGTCGATTGACCGGCCCCAATCGTTGATGCTGCCGAACTCGACCGTTGCGCCCGCGGCCGGCGGGGCGGCGAGATTCTTGATCGGGAAGCGTTGCGTGCTTCGGGGCAGCACGTAACCCATGCCGGCGTCATGCTTGCGGCCGGCGACATTCAACAGGACGTTGCCGAAATTGACGGTGAACGGCGTCGGGTTGCTCGCCTCGAGCGCGTAGCCGCCATCGGCGCGAACCACGCGCCAGTCGAGCTGCATCGGCGCATCGTCGGCGCTGCCGGCCAGCCCGTCGGGGCGATACATGATCTTGATGCGGGAGCGGAACGCGAGCTGTATGCGGTTCCGGTTGTCATCCGTGGAGGCCTTCGGCGGTACTTCGAGCACGTTCAGCCAGAACAGCGATTCCCGATCGGCGGGAAGCGGCTCGCCGGTGTGCACGAGACGCAGCGTCTGGCCGTTGCCGGATTCCATTCGGAAGATCGACGGCGTCAGCGTGAACGGCACGTCGATGTTTTCAGGCAAGGCACTGCTATCGCCGTTGTCGAGCCATGCCTGCACCAGCGCCGGACGCTTGCTGTCGTTCGTGAGTTGGATCGTGACCTCGCGCTCGCTGGACGGGAAGATCACGCGCGTGCCGGCGATCACGACGCTTGCGTCGGCTTGCGACGCGAATGCGGTGACGGCCAGGGCCAGCGTACGGAAGAGCTTCAACAGTTTCATAAGCGTAGAGAGTCGGATCGTTGCAAGGAAGCGGACGGAAACGGCGGTTTCCGTACCGCGCGGCGCGACGGGACGGAGATCGCCGGGGCGGCGACCTCCGCGCTTTCGTCCTTACTGGTAGATCAGCGAGTACTCGACGCGCGAGTTGACGTCGCCAGCCTTCACGGCGCCGGAGGCGTAGTACTCGGCGAAGTAGTTCAGCTTCGCGTTGCCGTCGGCATCGATATCGACGAGTTGCGTGCTTGCACCGGTTTGGGCGCCGATGGGGACCAGTTTCTGTTGATCATCCAGCACGTTGATCTGCACGCCTTGCGCGGCCTTGTCACCCGAGTCGACCGTCAGGCGGCCGGTCGATTGATCGACGTTCGTGCCGTTTTCGAAGACGACGCCGACCTTCACCGGATTGTCGTCGCCGGTCGTGCAGCCCTTGAGCGCCAGCGAGAATGCACTGCGGCCGGCCACGGAGCCGACATCCGGGAGCGCCGTGGTGCTGACCGGCGGCAGCGGGACGGTGAAGTCCGATCCGCCCTCGACGCTGCAGGTCGACGCGATGACTTTGCCGACGAAGTTGACGGTGCCGTCTGCCGCGTGGGCCGTGGACGAAAAGGCTGCGCCGGCTGCGACGAGGAGAAAAGGAATTGCGCTGCGCTTGAGGTTTTTCATATTTAAAGCTCCAAATAAAGTTCGACGTTGGAAAGCGCGTATTGAATTTAAATCTCTGAATGACGCGTTTCGGATTGAATTATGCGGATTTAGTAATGATTTTGTAATGTGACTGGTACGAATCGATTACGATTTCAGCTAGTACAAGTACTAAGTTGTTTGCTGCCGGAGACAGCATTCAGCGGGAAGGGGCGTGGGAGCTGGAGGGCGGGACATGCGCGCCCTCGCCATCGAAAGCGGTCGATGTGTCGATTTCGTCGGTCGCGCCATTCGATATGGGCGATCACCGCTGCGGGTTCGCTATTCGTCCGCGGTTATTCGTTATTCGAGATGGATCGAAGCGGAGGGAAGCGGGAATGGCCGGCCGGCGGAGGGCGCCGCGGCCGGCATGCCGCGTTGCGGTCGCGGCACGTCATGCGCCGTTCGCGCGTGCGAACGGTCGCGTTGTCGTCGGGCGCGTGTCAGGCCGCGGACGCGTCGACTGCCGGGTCGAGCCGGCGGTAGCCCTCGGTCGCGCGCAGCAGCGTGCGCGTGTAGTCGCGTGCGACCTGTCCGGCGCGGACGTCCTCGATTCGCAGCTGCTCGACGATCTCGCCATGCTGCATCACGGCGATACGCTGGCACAGGAAGCCGATCACCGCGAGGTTGTGGCTGACGAGGATCATCGTCAGGTTGCGTTCGCGATGCAGGCGGCGCAGCAGGTTCAGGATCTCGGCCTGCACCGACACGTCGAGCGCGGACGTCGGCTCGTCGAGCAGCAGCACGCGCGGCTCGACGATCAGCGCGCGCGCGATCGCGACGCGCTGCCGCTGGCCCCCCGACAGCTGGTGCGGATAGCGGAACCGGAACGCGGGGCCGAGGCCGACCTCGGACAGCGCGCGGGCGATGCGCGCATCGGTGTCGCCGATGGCGTGGATCGACAGCGGCTCGCGCAGCGTCTGGTCGACCGTGAAGCGCGGATGCAGCGATGCGTACGGATCCTGGAACACCATCTGCACGTGGCGACGGAAGGCGCGATCGGGCGTGCCGCCCACCGGCCGGCCGTCGATCGACAGGCTGCCGGACGCGAGCGGCACGAGGCCCGTCAGCGCGCGCAGCAGCGTCGACTTGCCGGAGCCCGATTCGCCGACGAGCCCGAACACCTCGCCGTCGCGCACGGCGAAGCTCGCATCGCGCACGGCGTCGACGTGACCGGTGCGGGTGGGGAAACGGATCGATGCGTGATCGACGTCGATCATCGTGCTGCCTCCTGTCGATCGGCAGGCGTGCCGCCATGCGACGCGGGTTCGAGCCACGCCGGATCGCGCCGCAGCACGGGCAGTTCGTCCGGCGGGTTCGCGAGCGGCGGGTTCGCTGCGAGCAGCCCGCGCGTATAGGGATGGGATGCGTCGCGCAGGTCGCGCGCGGCGCAGGTTTCGACCACGCGGCCGGCATACATCACCGCGACGCGATCGCAGAACGACATCACGAGCGGCAGGTCGTGGCTGATGAACATCAGGCCCGTGTCATGCCGCGCGATCATCGCGTCGAGCACCGCGAGCACCTGCATCGATACGGCGACATCGAGCGCGGACGTCGGTTCGTCGGCGATCAGCAGGCGCGGGCCGGTCGACACCATCATCGCGATCATCACGCGCTGGCCCATGCCGCCCGACAGCTCGTGCGGATACGCATCGGCGACGCGCGCCGGGTCGCGGATCTGCACGGCCGCGAGCGCGTCGACGATCCGTTCGCGCAGCGCGCGGCCGCGCAGGCCCGGCTCGTGCAGCCGGAATGCCTCGCCCATCTGCTTCGCGACCGTCATCACCGGGTTCAGCGAATATTTCGGGTCCTGCAGGATCATGCCCATCTGGCTGCCGCACAGCCGCCGGCGTTCACCCGGCGGCATCGCGAGCAGGTCGTGGCCCGCGAAGCGCATCGTGCGTGCCGACCAGCGCGCGGCGTCGGGCAGCAGGCCGAGCAGCGCCCGGCCCGTCAGCGATTTGCCGGAGCCCGATTCGCCGACGATGCCGAGCCGCTCGCCGGGGGCGAGCGTCAGCGACAGGTCGCGCACGGCATCGGTGACGGTGCCGTCGTGGCCGCGAAAGCCGATCGTCAGGCCGTCGATCTCGCAGAGCGGCGCGGACGAGGGGGCGGGATGCATCGGCATGTCACGCTCCATGGCGGGGATCGAAGACGTCGCGCAGCCCGTCGCCGAGCAGGTTGAACGCGAGGCTCACGAGCAGGATCGCGCAGCCGGGCAGCGTCGCAACCCACCATGCGTCGAGCAGCACGTTGCGGCCCGACGCGACCATGAAACCCCATTCGGGGCTCGGCGGCTGCGCGCCGAGGCCGAGGAAGCCGAGGCCCGCGACGGTCAGGATGATGCCGGCCATGTCGAGCGTCGCGCGCACGATCACCGACGACATGCACAGCGGCATGATGTAGCGCAGCAGGATCCGCGGGCCCGACGCGCCTTGCAGGCGCGCGGCGTGGATGAAGTCGGCCTGCGCGATGCGGATCGTCTCCGCGCGCGCGAGCCGCGCATAGGCGGGCCACGCGGTGATCGAGATCGCGACGACCGCGTTGATCACGCCCGGCCCGAGCGCGGCGGCGAACGCGAGTGCGAGCACGATCTTCGGGAACGCGAGCGCGATGTCGGTGATGCGCATCAGCACGCTGTCGACGAAGCCGCCGCAGTAGCCGGCCGTCGTGCCGATCAGGAGGCCGATCGGCACGACGATCACGACGACGAGGATGGCGATGCCGAGCGTGAGGCGCGAACCGGCGATCAACCGCGAAAGGATGTCGCGGCCGAGCTGGTCGGTGCCGAACCAGTGCGACGGCGAGCCGGGCGGCAGCAGGCGGTCGGACAGCACCTGGCGCAGCGGATCGTGCGGCATGATCAGCGGGCCGACGATCGCGACGACGATCAGTGTGACCAGGATCGCGAGTCCGAACAGGTTGAGCGGGTTGGTGGCGAAACGACGCCAGCGTCGGTACGCGAGGCCGAGTGCGGCCTGCGAGCGCGATGCGGGCGCGTCGGACAGCAGCCACGCGCGCAGCGTGAGGCGCTCGGCGTTCATGATCGGAGGACCTTCGGCATGGGCGATGAAAGAAGCGGAGTGGAAGCGGTCATGTCGAGTCGGCGCCTCAGCGCGCACGCGGATCGAACACGCGGTACAGCGCGTCGGTCAGCAGGTTGACGGTGATGAACATCGCGCCGATCACGAGCGTCGCGCCGAGCACCGCGTTCATGTCGGCGTTCAGCAGCGCGCCGGTCAGGTACGAGCCGAGCCCGGGCCACGCGAACACGATCTCGGTCAGCACCGAGCCTTCGAGCAGGTTGCTGTACGTGAGCGCGATCACGGTGAGCAGCGGCACCATGATGTTGCCGAACGCATGCCGCCAGATCACGCGCCGTTCCGACAAGCCCTTCGCGCGCGCGGTGACGATGTATTCCTGGCTCAGCTGGTCGAGCATGAACGAGCGCGTCATGCGGCTCAGGTAGGCGACCGAGTAGTAGCCGAGGATCGCGGCCGGCAGCGCGATGTGCGACACCGCGTTGCGGAACACGTCCCACTCGCCCGCGAGCGCCGCGTCGATCAGCAGGCTGCCCGTGCGCGTGTCGACCATCCCGTCGTACACGGGATCGAGCCGGCCGGGCCCGCCGACCCAGTGCAGCCGCGCGTAGAACAGCAGCAGCCCCATCAGGCCGAGCCAGAACACCGGCACCGAATTGCCGATCAGCCCGACGAAGCGCGCGATATGGTCGATCGGCCGGTTGTGCTTCACGGCGGCCGCGACACCGAGCGGCACGCCGATCGCGATGCCGATCAGCGTCGCGATCGTCGCCAGTTCGAGCGTGGCCGGGAACACGCGCTTGATGTCGTCGAGCACGGGGTTCGCGGTCAGCAGCGACATGCCGAGATTGCCGTGCAGCACGTCGCGCGCGTAGATCAGGAATTGCGTGACGAGCGGCTTGTCGAGGCCGAGCGCAATGCGTTCGGCCGCGTACGCCTCGGCCGACGCGCGATCGCCGAGGATCGCGAGCACGGGATCGATCGGCACCTTGCGGCCGATCACGAACGTCAGCGCGAGCAGCCCCGCGAACGTGACGGCGAGCGTGAGCGCCCAGCGCAGCACGCGCAGGGCCCAGCGCACGGCCGGGCGTCGCGCGGGCAGCGTGCGCAGTGCTTCGAGGGAGGAGGCGGGAGTCGACATGCGGCGAATCTTATTGCTTCTTCAGGTTGCGGTACGACACGAGATCGTTGATCGGCCCGACTTCGAGCCCGCTCACGCCGGGCCGCGTCGCGACCTGTGCGACTTTCTCGAACATGATCACGAACGGCGAGCGCGCGAGCATGTCCTTCTGCATCGCCTGGTACCGTTGCGCGCGTTTCGCGGCAGTCGGTTCGGCGAGCGCCGTATCGGTTTCCTTCGTCAGTTGCGGGATGTCCCAGCTGTTGCGCCAGGCCAGCATTTTATAGCTCGACTTGTCGGAATTGTCCGGATTCCACGCAAAACCCTGCGCGTTGCTGTGAGGATCGATGTAGTCGGCCGACCATTCGCCGATGTAGATGTCGTGCTGGCGCGCACGGTATTTCGCGAGTGTCTGCTTGTTGTCGCCGGGTATCAACTGCACCTTGATGCCGGCTTGCGCGAAGTTCGCCTGCACGGCCTGCGCGATTTCGGTGTACGGATAATCGTTGCGCACGTCCATCGTCACCGAAAAGCCGTTCGGCACGCCGGCCTTCGCGAGCAGCGCCTTCGCCTTCGCGACGTCGAGCTTGTACGGGTTCGCGTTCAGCGTGCCGAGGAAGCCTTCGGGCAGGAAGGTCTGGTGGACCTTGTAGGTCGTCTTCACCACGTTGCCCTGGATGCCCGCATAGTCGACCAACCACTTCAGCGCTTCCTGTACGTCCGGTTTCGCGAGCGTCGGGTTCTTCGTGTTCAGGCCGAGATACAGCAGCGTCGCCTGCGGCGAGGCCGACACCTTCGCCTTGCCGGATTTCACGACCGACGCCAGATCGTCGGGGCTCAGGTCGCGCGCCGCGTCGACATCGCCGTTTTCCAGCAGCAGGCGCTGGCTCGCGGCTTCGGGCACGTGGCGCAGCACGATGCGCTTCATCGCGAGCGGCAGACGGTAGCCATCGAAGCGCTGCAGCACGACGCTGTCGCCGGCCGTCCATTTCACGAGCTTGTAGCCGCCGGAGCCGGCTTCGTTGGTCTTCAGCCACGCGTTGCCGAAGTCGTTTCCCTGCTGGTGCGACAGCAGCAGCTTCTTGTCGACCACCGATGCGGGCCACGAGCCGAGCACGTTCAGCACGAAGGTCGGTGCGTATTTCTGATCGGTCGTGACCGATACCGTCAGGTCGTCGAGCTTCTTCACGTTGGCAACGACGTTCGCCTTCGTGAGCCCGATGCCGGTCAGCACGGCGGCCGGGCCCTTGTCGAGCAGCACCGCGCGCTGGATCGACCAGGCGACGTCGTCGGCCGTCAGCGGGTTGCCCGAGTGGAACTTGAGGCCGGGGCGCAGCTTGAACGTGTAGGTCAGCCCGTCGGTGCTCACCGTCCACGACTGCGCGACGTCGCCGTTGAATTTCGACGGGTCGCGCAGGTCGACGCGCACGAGGCGGTCGTACGTGTTCGCGACGTATTCCTCCGGCACCAGCTCGTAGATCTCGCCCGGGTCCAGCGTCGTGAATTCGTCGAGCAGCGTGGCCATCACGAACATGTCCTTCGGCGTTTCCGCGCGCGCGGCGGAAAGCGGAACGGCGGCGAGAACGGACGCGGCGGCCAGCGCCGCGACGAGCCGGGATGTCAGGAAATTCATGGTCGCTCCATCGGTTGTCGAACGTGAACGGGAAGGGGGACGTGCATCACATCAGGTGCCACGGGCCGCTGTCGGCATTGTCGATCTGCGGCAACGCGCGTGAGCCCGGCAATTCGTAGTGCCACCATTCGCTGTCGATGTGCGCGAAGCCGGCCGCGTGCATCACGCCGAGCAGCAGCAGGCGATTGCGCTGCACGGCTTGCGGCAGCCCCGCGTGGAAGTGGCCGGAGGCGGCGACCATCTCGTCGAAGCCGGTGCCCATGTCGAGCGGTTCGCCGTCCGCGCCGACGAGTGTCAGGTCGAGCGCGGTGCCGCGGCTGTGATTCGAGCCGCGGCCGAGATCGGCGATGAAATTCGGATCGGGCAGGAAATCCCACAGCACCTGCTGCGCCTGCGGCGGCCGGTACGCGTCGTAGATGCGCAGCGTGAAGCCGGCTTGGGCCGCGATGTTCACCGCGCGGCGCAGTGCGGCTTCGGCCGGCGCCAGCAGCAGGCAGTGCGCGTGGCGGTAGATCGGCTTGCCGGTCAGGTTGCGGTCGGTCGCGTAGACGAGATCGATGTCGACGCGATGCGTGACAGGCGTGATTTCAACGAGGCGGTGAGCGTTCATCGGCGGCTCGGAAGGCATTCGCATTCAGGATTCGAATTGATCGAACGTGTGCTGCAGTTCGCGGTTGCGCGCGATGCGCCGGTCGATCGCCGGGCCGAGGCGGTCGACCACGGCCGTGATCAGCAGGTTGAACAGGCAGGTGAGCGGCGCGAGCGAATCCCAGAACTGGCCGACGTCGGTCTTCACCTGCAACAGGTCGGCCGGCCAGTCGCGCGCCCACGGGCACGAGAGATCGGTGACCAGCGCGAACGGCTGCCCGCGCTCGGCGGCCGCCTGGCAATAGCGGCGCGCGCTGCGCGAATACGCGCGCGTGTCGGTGACGATGCAGTACGGCCGCTCGAATTCCGAGTTCAGCGAATCGACGTACGAGCCCGACTGACCATCGGAATAGAACACGCGCGGGCGCAAGTACTCGAGGTAGCTGCTGAACGCGTTGCTGATCCCGCGCGTCGACTGGATGCCGAGGATGAACACGGCGTCCGCATGCGCGATCCGGTCGGCCACCTGCGCGAACACGGGGCCTTCGGCGAGCCGGTACACGTGGCGGATCGCATCGAGCTCGCGCTCGAGCGACGACGCGAGCGGGCCTGCACCGTCGTTGCCGCCGGCTCCGGCCGGTGGCGTCCCGGAGATGCGGCGGTATTCGTCGAGCCGGTCGGTGATCATCCACGGGCGGTCGCCGCCGCCGCGCAGCTCGCGCTTCAGGTCGTCGAGGTTGCGGTAGCCGACGCTGCGCAGGAATCGCCCGACCGAGATGCCGCTGGTGCCGGCCTGCTGCGCGATCTGGTCGGCCGTCTCGAGCCCGAGCCGGTCGAGGTTCGCGAGCATGTAGCTCGCGATGCGCTTGGCTGTCGGCGTCAGCTCGGCATAGCGGGATTCGACGGTACGGGCAAACGCGCAGGTCATCGGCTGTTAGATCGTTGTCGTCTGGTGATCGAATGTCATCCATCTAACAAAGCCAAAATCATTCGCGCCAGCGGATAAAAACTATGGTGTGAGGGTAGGTGATAGGGTCGAAAGGGTGATCGGCGGATGGGAGGGGCAGGCGGGGCAATTATTCCTGTCAGGCATAAACGCAAAATATGCCTGACAGGAATAATTGGCGGGCTATCAATCATTACAAAATTAAAACAGATCAGATTTACTCATTAATTCAGGTTAATAATTCATTTAAGTTTTAACGGGAATTGTATTTAACTTGCGTCACGGGATGTTCGATTTTCGATAATCCGAAAAACGGCATGTGTTCCGTAATGGAAATTCGCTCAATCTCAAGAATGAAGAGGAAAGCATGACGAATCTTTCTCGACGCAAGATGCTGGCGGGAACGGCCGGTGCCATTGCCGCCGCGGGTATCGCCGTATCGGCCAAGGCTGCCTCGTTCGGCAATCCGGACCGCCCGCCGGAAGGCGCGGTGAATGCGCGCAACCGCCAGAGCCTGACCGACCCGGGGCCCAAAAATCCGGCAATTGCCAATCAATTTCCGTCGTTTCAGGATCCGCCGGCTACCGATATCAATGGGATGCCATTATTCTGGGCGTCATTCAATAATGCGCATAAACGTATTCAAAATGGCGGATGGGCACGTGAAGTCACGCAGGACGATTTTGCGATTTCCGAAACCATATCCGGCGTCAACATGCGCCTCACCCGCGGCGGCATTCGCGAGATGCACTGGCACCAGCAGGCCGAGTGGGCCATCATGCTCGACGGCCGCTGCCGGATCACGGTGCTCGACGAACTCGGCCGGCCATCGGTGCAGGACGTGAAGACCGGCGATCTCTGGTATTTCCCGCCCGGCCTGCCGCATTCTCTGCAGGGCATCGGCACCGACGGCGCCGAATTCCTGCTCGCGTTCGATAACGGCCGCGCGTCCGAATTCAACACGCTGCTGCTGACCGACTGGATCGCGCACACGCCGCCCGACGTGCTCGCACTCAACTTCGGCGTACCGGCCGACGCGTTCAGGAACATCCCGCTCGACAACCTGTGGATCTTTCAGGGCGACGAACCGGGCCCCCTGGCGGAAGCGCAGCGCGCATCGGCATCGTCGGCCGGGGCGCCGCCGCATCCGTTCATCTTCTCGCTCGGCGACATGAAGCCGGTCAGGAAGACCCGCGGCGGCGAAGTGCGGATCGCGGACAGCACGAACTTCAACGTGTCGACCACGGTCGCAGCGGCGCTCGTCACCGTGCATCCGGGCGGCATGCGCGAGCTGCACTGGCATCCGAACGCGGACGAATGGCAGTACTACCTGCAGGGCGACGCACGGATGACCGTGTTCGACACGGGGCCGAAGGCGCAGACGGCCGACTTCCGTGCGGGCGACGTCGGCTACGTGAAGAAGAGCCTCGGGCACTACGTGCAGAACACCGGCAGCACCGATCTGGTGTTCCTCGAGATCTTCAAGACCGACCGCTATGCGGAAGTGTCGCTGTCCGACTGGCTCGCGCATACGCCGCCGCAGCTCGTCGAAGCACACCTGAACGTCGCGCCGGACGTGATCGCGCAGTTTCCGCGCAACCGTCCCGACGTCGTGCCGCTGTAACGCCGCCGCCGCCGCCGCCGCCGTAGCCGTGGCCGGCAGGCGGCATGCCGGCCACGGCGCCCAAACTTCAGGAAGCCTTCCTCATTCGAACGGAACCTCACCATGATTCCCGTCACGAGCAAACCTGCCGGCGGCTTCGCGCTGCCGGACCTGCCCACCGGGCACACCGACGGCGCGGCGCGCGCCGCGCTGGAAGGCCGCCGCACCGGCGTCGCCGCGCTGCTGCCGTTCGTCGGCCCGGCCGTGATCGCGTCGATCGGCTACATGGACCCCGGCAACTTCGCGACCAACATCCAGGCCGGCGCCGCATACGGCTACCGGCTGCTGTGGGTCGTGCTGGCCGCGAACGCGATCGCGATGCTGTTCCAGGCGATGTCGGCGAAGCTCGGCATCGTGACCGGCCGCAATCTCGCGGAGCTGTGCCGCGACCGCTTTCCCGCGCCGGTCGTGTGGGGCATGTGGGTCGCGTCCGAGATCGCCGCGATGGCGACCGACCTCGCCGAATTCCTCGGCGGCGCGCTCGCATTCGGGCTGTTGTGCCACCTGTCGCTGTTCACGGGGATGATCGCGACGGGGCTCGCGACCGGCGCGATCCTCGCGCTCGAAAAGCGCGGCTTCCGGCCGCTGGAAGCCGCGATCGCGGCGCTGGTCGGCGTGATCGGCGCGTGCTATCTCGGCGAGTTGCTGATCGCGCCGCAAGATTGGCATGCGGCCGCGTTTCACCTGGTCGTCCCGCAGATTCCGGATCACGCGGCGCTGACGATCGCGGTGGGGATCATCGGCGCCACGATCATGCCGCACACGCTGTATCTGCATTCGGGTCTCACGCAGGATCGCAACGCGCCGCGCGACGACGCGGAGCGGCGGCGGCTCGTGCGTTTCTCGAACCGCGAGGTCGTCGTTGCGCTCGGGCTGGCCGGGTTCGTGAATCTCGCGATGGTGATGATGGCGTCGTCGGCGTTTCACGCGAGCGCGCCGGGCATGACCGACATCGGCGACGCGTATCACACGCTGATCCCGGTGCTCGGGCCGGCGGCCGGCGCGCTGTTTCTCATCGCGCTGCTGACGTCGGGCGTGTCGAGTTCGGTGGTGGGCACGATGGCCGGGCAGGTCGTGATGCAGGGCTTCATCCACCGCCGCATGCCGGTCTGGGTGCGGCGCGCGGTGACGGTCGTGCCCGCATTCGCGGTGGTCGCGCTCGGCTGCGACGTCACGCGCGCGATGGTCGTGAGCCAGGTCGTGCTGAGTTTCGTGCTGCCGCTGCCGATGATCGCGCTGCTGTTGCTGTCGGCGCGCGCGGACGTGATGGGTGCCTATGCGATGCGACTGCCGATGCGGATCGTCGCCGGTGCGGCGACGGTCGTGATCGTCGGGTTGAATGCGTACCTGGTGTGGGCGGCCTTCAATTGAACGGCCGCGGGCCGGCAGTTTACTGCTGCATGTCCGGCGCCTCGCGCAGCCGCCAGATCACGTTGCACTGCTGGCCGCCGAGGCTCGTCGAGCGCAGCGTGATGACGGTGCCGGCCACGACCTGATACCAGAAATGCGCCATCAGTTCGGTGCCCTTGCGCTGCGGTTGCCCGTCGACCAGCACTTCGCACAGCAGCGGCGACGGCGAGCCGGATGGATGCGTGACGTAGACGTTCAGCCGCGCGATGTCGCGGGTCGCGGTGAGCACGATTTCGTGATTCCCGCTGCCGATCAGCATCGTGCCGCCGGGTTCGTCGATCGCCTGCAGGTGGGCGCCGGCGCTTTCCTCGACCGCCGCAGCCGCGACGGTCAGCCCGGCCGAGCGCACGTAGCCGGTCGCCGCGATGCGCGCGGCAACCGCGTCGGATTGCACCGGCGTGCCGTCCGACAGCGCGAACGGCATGCCGTCGCGCAATGCGGCGTCGGCGTGGTTCGCGTAGTAGCGCCACCGGTCGAGGAAGCGGATATCGCCGGTCATGTGCAGCGCGCGGATCGGCTCGCCGTGATACCGGAGCGTCGTCGTGCCGGTGCTTGCATCGAACGCTTCGTGAATGCCGTACTTGCTGACGAAGTTCTGGACGGGATCGAGCAGCGCCGTTTCACCCTGTGCGCTCCACAGGTGCAGGAAGGTCGTATCGATTCCGAAGCATTCCTGGAAATCGGTGCCGATGCGCGCGATGCAGTCGCGCAGGTGGCCGGCGTAGCGTGTCCAGGCATCGGCGGTCCCGGCCACGAGCCCGGCCTGCAACGCGCCGCCGTGGCGTGCGGAGACTTCGTCGACGACGAGACGCCAGTGATGGTCGCGCCGCTCGCCGATCAGCGGCGTGACGACGAACGTGCAGAACAGCGGGTCGGGGCACGCGTGGATCCGGTCGTCGCCGATCTGCGAGAACAGGTCGAACCCCGGCGCGCAGAACCAGATGTCGGCGTCGTACAGCGCGAGCTTGCGGATCTGCGGGTTGCGGGCGCAATACTCGGCGGCCTCGATGAAGCGCCCGACCGGCAGCGCATACGTGCCCGATGCTTCGATCACGTCGACCGACTGGCTCGCCAGGATCTGCCGCTTGCGTTCGGAGAGGCCGTAGCCGATCACCGCGATCCGGCCGTCGTAGCCGCTGTGCCGCAGCGACAGCAGGAACGGCACGAGCATTTCGTACCAGGCGCGATTGTTGTCGTTGATCGCCACGCATACCGCGTGCTCGCTCGAATGCATGTTCGTTCCCCGGTGTGCGTGCCCGACTCAGTAGCCGACGTGGCGCTCGCAGACGACCGCGCCGCAGCCGCGGCTGTCGTGATACGTAATATGAAACTGCTTGTTGTCCCACAGCCATTGGAACACGGCCTGGTACACGCCGGCCGTGGTCATGTCGTGCAGCACGATCTTCTTGCGTGCCAGCGGGCCGAAGCGGTTCAGTTCGGCGAGCGTCTGCTCGTACGTATGCGTGGTGTCGATGAACAGCAGGTCGGATGCCAGCGGCTCCATCGCCAGATCGTCGGCGATCCTGAATTCGAAGTCGACCGACAGGTCCCTCGCGGCCTGCTCCAGCTCGTGCCGGATGCGGAAGTGCTCGTCGGAGATGTCGACCGACACGAGTCGCTTCGGTTGCGCGAGCATGAAGGCCGTCGTGGTCAGCCCGGTAAACACGCCGAGCTCGAGGATGGTGTCGCACGCGATCGCCGTTTCCGTATAGAAGTCGAAGCGGGAAGGGCTGTCGCCGAGCCAGCCGATCGGTTCGATCCTGTACTGCAGGAACTCCAGTCTCAGTTGTTGTAGCGTGCGCATCCTGTTTTCCTTCGCGAAGCGACTTCGGTGGTGGGGGTCATCGCCGGAACCCGCCGGCCCCCCACGGCGCCGGCCATTGTAGATCGCCGGCCGTCGCCCGGCACGGCGCCGGCGCGTCGGTCGCGACGATTACCCGCGCGCCGGCAGGGCCGCCCGCGCGGGCCGCCCCGATTACTTCGCGAGCGTGCGGTATGACACGAGGTCGTTGATCGGCCCGATTTCCGGCCCGGTCACGCCGGGGCGCGTCGCGACCTGCACGACCTTCTCGAACATGATGATGAACGGCGAATTCGCGAGCACGGCCTTCTGCAGCGCTTCGTAACGCTGCGCGCGCTTCGCGGGCGACGGCTCGACGAGCGCGGCCTCGGTGTCCTTCGTCAGTTGCGGAATGTCCCAGCTGTTGCGCCACGCGAGCATCTTCGTCGGCGACTGGTCGGAGTTGTCCGGATTCCACGCGAAGCCGCGGGCATTGCTGTTCGGGTCCATGTAGTCGGGCGACCACTCGCCGACGAAGATGTCGTGCTGGCGCGCGCGATACTTGCCGATCGCCTGCTTCGCATCGCCCGGAATCAGCTTCACGCGGATGCCGCCCTGCGCGAAGTTCGCCTGCAGCGCCTGCGCGATCTCGAGGTACGGATAGTCGTTCGGCATGTCCATCGTCACGTCGAAGCCGTTCGGCAAGCCGGCCTTGGCGAGCAGCGCTTTCGCCTTTGCGACGTCCTGCTTGTACGGCCGCGCGTTCGACGCGCCGAGGAAGCCTTCGGGCAGGAAGGTTTCATGCACCTTGTAGGTCGTGCTGACGATGTTGCGCTGGATGCCGTCGTAGTCGACGAGCCATTTCATTGCCTGCTGCACCTCGGGTTTCGCGAGATTCGGGTTCTTCGTGTTCAGGCTCAGGTACAGCAGTGCGGACACCGGCCATGACGTGACCTTGATCTTGCCGGCCTTCGTCAGCGCGGCGAGGCTGTCGGGGCTCAGGTTGCGCGCGGCGTCGGCGTCGCCGTTCTCCAGCAGCAGCCGTTGCGCGGATGCTTCGGGCACGTGACGCAGCACGATGCGCTTCATCGGGTACGGCGTGCGGTATTTCTCGAAGCGCTGCAGCACGATGGTCTCGTTCGGCGTCCACTTGACGAGCTGGTACGGGCCCGAGCCCGCGTCGTTGGTCCGCAGCCACGCGCTGCCTAGATCGTTGCCTTGCTGATGCGACAGCAGCAGCTTCTTGTCGAAGACCGATGCCGGGCACGCGCTCAGCACGTTGAGCACGAAGCTCGGCGCGTACTTGCGGTCGGTTTCGAGCACGACGGTCTGCGGATCGACCACGCGCACCTTCTGCATCACGTTCGCTTTCGTGAGGCCCAGATCGGCGAGCACGCCGGCCGGCCCCTTGTCGAGCAGGATGGTGCGCTGCAGCGACCACGCGACGTCGTCGGCGGTCACCGGGTTGCCGGAATGGAACGTGAGGCCGGGGCGCAGCTTGAACGTGTAGGTCACGCCGTCGGCGCCGACCGTCCACGATTGCGCGATCTGCCCGTCGAAGCGCGTCGGGTCCTTCAGGTCGACGCGCACCAGGCGTTCGTAGGTGTTCGCGACGTATTCGGACGGCACCAGCTCGTAGATCCCGCTCGGGTCGAGGGTCGTGAATTCGCCGAGCTGCGTGGCGACGACGAAGATGCCGGGCGGCGTGGCCGCCTGCGCCGGCAATGCCGGAACAAGCGCGACGAGCGCGGCGCTGACGAACAGGCGGGACAGCAGGTGCTTCATGCGGGCTCCGTTGAAAGGGAATCGTGGGTGCGATTCTCTCATCGACGGCTGCCCGGATGAAAATATTCGGCGTGCGCGCCGGCGGGGAGGCGCGCAGCCGCGAGCCGGGCGGGCGCCCGGCATCGGCAGGTTCGAATCAGATCGCGCAGCGCGCGACCGCGAAGCGCATCGCTTCCTCGGCCGGCTCGTTGCCCGAGCCGCGCACGACCTTGATGACCGAACCGTTGCCCGACGGCGTGAGCGTGACGAAGTACGAGTTCGAGCCGATGGCGATGTCGGTCACGCCGTTGTGTTGCGATTGCTCGGTGCCCGACAGGCGGCTGTCGAGGCAGTTGGCGATCGCGTAGGCCGGACGTTGCGACGACACGTAGATCATCGGCGCTGCGCCGGAGGCGGAGCCCGAGTCGGACGAGGGCGCGGAACCGCAGGCGGCGAGCAGGGCGGCGGGAAGGAGCAGCAGGAATCGTTTCATGATGGGTCGTCGGGTGTCTCGTATCGAGGCTGGGGCGCGGGGTAGGCGAAACGCGAAGCTTCGCGACGAAACCGCCCGGAATCGGGCCTTTTTTGACGGACGACGATGCGACAGGCGGCTGACGACGGAGTATACCCGCAGCGTTTGACGGCGTTGGCGCGTTGAAACGATTCGATACACAACAAGCACCCGCTACCGCATCGCGGCAGCGGGCGTTTCAGATGACGGCGAATGGGCACTTGCCGATGTTGTCGATCTTATTGGCCGATCTGGTGGCTGACCGCATTTTCCTGCTGGTTCAGCACGTGCTTTTCGCTCTTCGTGATGTGGCTGTGATCCTGCGCAGCCATGTCCCGCTCTTCCCGGCGGATCTTGCGGTCGTCACGATGCAGGCGCGCGGCCTCGGCGTGCGACATTTCGCCTTCCTTCACTTCGTGATGGATTCGGCGATTCTGGTTGGCGAGGCGCTGGTTGACCTCTTCGCGGCGCGGATGCGCCTGTTGCCACGGCGTATCGGCGAACGCGGTACCGGTCAGCACCGACATCAGGGTGGCAGCAATCGCAAGATGGCGGGCAAGGGTTCGCATGGTGTTTTCTCCTGTCGTTGCGCGTCCGGATCGCGGGCGCTTGTCCAAAGAACGCGGAGCGGGCACCGGCTGTTGACGTTTCGGCCTGTATCGATTGCAAGTCTTTATTACGTCGGCGCGTTGCGGCGCGGGCCCCGACGCGTGCGGTACGGGGCCCGGCCGTTGCACGTGCGGATCAATGCGCGCCGGCCGCCGCCGCATCGGCATCGCCGCCGCCCGAACGCGTCGGCTTCGTGATCCAGATCAGCGGAATGATCGCGACGAAGATGATCGCCGACACGTAGAAGATGTCGTTCAACCCCATCACGGCCGCCTGCGAATCGACGGAGGCGTTGAAGAACGCGAGTGCCGAATCGGGGCTCAGGTGCAGCAGCGAACGGGACGTGTCGAGCTGTTGCGTGAAGACCGGGTTGGTGACGCTCGCCTGTTCGGTGAGCCGCACGTGATGCAGGATCGTGCGGTCGTTCCATGCGTTGCTGATCAGCGACGTGCCCACCGCGCCGCAGAACGTGCGGCCGAAATTCGACAGGCCGGCGGCGGCCGGGATCTTTTCCGGCGGCAGCCCGGACAGGATGATCGACGTCAGCGGCACGAAGAACATCGCCATCGGGATGCCCTGCAGCAGCGTCGGCAAAATGAGATCCCAGCGCGACACGTCGGTATAGAAGGTCGTGCGCATCATGAACACGACCGCGAAGCCGACGAACGCGAGCGTCGCGATGTAGCGCGGATCGGTGCGCGGCAGCAGGCGCCCCATGACCGGCGTGAGCAGGATCGCGAACACGCCGAGCGGCGCGGTGGCGAGCCCGGAATCGACCGCGCGGTAGCCGAGATAGCCCTGCATCCATTGCGGCAGCAGCACCAGCGTGCCGAAGAACATCCCGTACGCGACCGAGATCGCGATCGTGCCGCCCGCGAAATTGCGCTGCGTGAACAGGCGCAGATCGACGATCGGATTGGCTTCGTAGAGCTCCCACACGAGGAAGAACGCGAAGCCGATCAGCGCGACGACGCCGAGCGCGACCACGACGGGCGAGTTGAACCAGTCGAGATCCTTGCCCTTGTCGAGCATGATCTGCAGCGAGGCGACCCACAGCACGAGCAGCAACAGGCCGATCGTATCGATCGGCATGCGTTTCGTGGCCGATTCGCGGTCGCGGAACACGATCCACGTGACGGCGGCCGCGAAGAAGCCGACCGGGATGTTGATGTAGAAGATCCACGACCAGTTGTAGTCGTACGTGATCCAGCCGCCGAGCGACGGCCCCGCGATCGGGCCGACGAGCGCCGTCATCGACCACAGCGCCAGCGCGCTCGACGATTTCTGCCGTGGCCACGCGCCGAGCAGCAGCGCCTGCGACAGCGGTGCGAGCGGCCCGGCGACCGCGCCTTGCAGGATCCGTGCGGCGAGCAGTGTCGGCAGGTTCGGCGCGATCCCGCACAGCCACGACGCGAACACGAACAGCAGGATCGACGTGACGAACAGGCGCACCTGGCCGAAGCGCTGCGTGAGCCAGCCGGTCAACGGAATCGACACCGCGTTCGCGGCCGCGAAGATCGTGATCACCCACGTGCCTTCGTCGACCGACACGCCGAGGTCGCCCGAGATCGTCGGAATGGCGACGTTCGCGATCGACGAGTCGAGTACGTTCATGAACATCGCGAGCGATACCGCGATCGTGCCGATCGCGAGGCGGCCGCCCGATAACGGGGCTGAAGATGACGGAGAGGACATGGGTTTCCTGCGTAAGGAGCGTAAGGGGCGGAACGGACGCGACCCGTTGCGGCGGGCACGCGGCCGCATACGCGCGCGCGAAGGCGACGCACGGACGGCGCGGCTGCTGAACGGAAGGGAGCACGGCGCGCGCGACGCGGCCCCGCAGAGGGGGCCGACGCGTGCGACGTGCTGCGCGATCGAATGTACGAAGCCGTGGCGGGCTTCGGGAGGCGGAATGCTGCCGGTCAGGAAGGCGGGACGCGCGTGACGCGCCTGCGGGCAGCGCTCAGGCGGCTGCCGTCGCGAATGGAATGGTTTTGCATCGCGACAGGCTAACGATGGGGCGAGCCGCCATCAACACGGGCCGACTCATTAATCGATTTCGCTTGCTGCAATAATCGGTGTGCGAACCGTGCGGGTCAGGGAGCGGTGCGCCAATCGTCGAACACTTCAACGAGGAATTCGACGAACGCGCGCACCTTGCTGTCGAGCGTCGCGCGCCGCGGATACAGCACGTGCAGCTCGACGTCGTCGGTCCGGTGCCAGTCGGGCAGCACGATTTCGAGCTCGTTCCGCTCGAGCCGGCGGGCCGTGTAGTGCGTCGAAGCCAGCGCGATGCCGCCGCCGCTCGCGGCCTGGCGCAGCACCGTCACCGATTCGTTGGTGATCAGCACCGGCCGCACCGGCACGTCGGCCACTTCGCCGGCCGCGTTGGTGAGCCGCAGCGTCAAGCCGGGCGCGTCGCGGCCGACGAGCAGCAGGTCGTGCTGCGCGAGATCCTGCGGCGTGGCGGGCCGCCCGGCGCGGTCCAGATAGGCGGGGCTCGCGGCGAGCTTCGCCTGCGACCAGCCCAGTGAGCGCGCGATGTAGCTGGAGTCGGTCAGCACGCCCGCGCGCAGCGCCACGTCGAAGCCGTGTTCGACGAGATCGAGCGGGTTGTTGTCGTAGATCAGCACGAGCTGGACGAGCGGGTAGCGCCGGCGAAACTCCGCGAGCGCCGGCTCCAGTTCGAACAGGCCGATCGAGTAGGGCACCAGCACGCGCAGCATGCCCTCCGGCGCCGTGCGCAGCGCCCGCGCCTGGCGGTCGGCGTCGAGCAGGATGTCCTCGGCGCGCAGGCAGCGCTCGTAGTAGTCGCGTCCGGCCTCGGTGACGGAGACGCGGCGCGTGGTGCGGTACAGCAACTGGACGCCGAGGTCGTCCTCGAGCTGCTTGACCTTGCGGCTCACGCGGCTGAGCGGCATGTCGAGGTGCGTGGCGGCGGCGGTGAAGTTGCCGCGCTCGACCACGCGCAGGAATATCCGGATGCTTTCGAAGTCCATACGGGTTGCTTCAGTGTTCGACCTGCGCGCATCTTACCTGCGCAGGCCGAATCGCTTCGTGCGGCGGCGATTATCCTGCCCGGTGCAATAACGCATCCTGTCCGCGGCTCTTAGTGGCGGCGGCACGCCCCCGTATGCTCGCCGCATGAAATTCGCCTTGCCCTCTCTGCCGCCGCTCGCAGCCGTTCGCACCGCGCTGCGCGACGCCCGGCCCACGCTGCCGCCCGGCGCCCTCGGCTTCGCGTTGCGCAACACCGCCGCGTCGCTCCTCGCGCTCTACATCGCGTTCCGGATGAATCTCGACGACCCGAAATGGGCCGCGTCGACGGTGTGGATCGTCGCGCAGGGCAGCCGCGGGATGGGCTTGTCGAAGAGCCAGTACCGGATTCTCGGCACCGCGATCGGCGCGGCCGTCGCGCTCGTGCTGACCGGGGCTTTCGCGCAGACGCCCGAACTGTTCCTGCCGGCGCTCGCCGCGTGGATCGGCCTGTGCGCGGGCGTCGCGACCTTCCTGCGCAATTTCCGCGCGTATGCGGCGGTGCTTGCGGGCTATACGGCGGCGATCATCGCGATGGACGCCGTCTCCGCGCCGCTGCACGCATTCGACATCGCGACCGCGCGCTTCCTGTACGTGGTGGTCGGCATCCTGTGCGGCGCCGCGTTCGAGACGGTGTTCGCGCCCGGTTCGCCGCTGGCCGATGTCCGCACGCGGCTCGCGCGCTATCTCGACCGCGCGGTGGCCGTCGGCGCGGGCGCGCTGCGCCGCGAGCCGAACGGCGCGGCCGTGCACCGGCTGTTCGCCGATGCGCTCGAACTCGACACGGCGGCCGAGTATGCGGCCGCCGGTGCGCCCCCGGTGCGCAACGCGATCGGGCATCTGCGCGCGGCGGTGCTGGGCGTGCTGTCCGCGCAAGCCGCGGGGCAGGCGCTGCACGAGCACGCGGCACGCAGCGGCGGCACGCCGGATCCGCTGGTCGCCGATGCCGCGCAGGTGCTCGACGGCATGGCCGCGACGGGCGAAGCGGGCCCGGCGCTGATCGCATTGCGTGCGCGCGTGGACGACGCGGTGCGTGCCGAGGCCGCGGAGCCGGCCGGCTCGGACCCGGCGCGTCTGCTCACGCTCGACCGGCTGGCGGCGCTGCTTGCCGGGTTCGACGCCGCCTTCGCGGGCAAGGTGCAGCTGGACCGGCCGAATCCGCCGGCGTCGCGCGTGCGCTATGCGTTCCACCACGATCCGGTGCTCGCATGGCACAACGGGATTCGCGCGTTCATCGCGGTACTGGTCGCGTCGGCGCTCTGGATCGTTACCGCGTGGCCGTCGGGTGCCGGATTCGTGGCGATCACGGGCGTGGTCTGCGCGCTGTTCTCGACGCGTCCGAACTCGGTCGGCGCCACCGTCGGCTTCCTGAAAGGCGCGGCCTGCGCGGCGGTCGCGGGTGCGCTCTGCAATTTCGCGCTGCTGCCGGCGGTGTCGGGCTTCGAGATGCTCGCGACCATCCTCGGCGTGTTCATGATCGGCACGGGCATCGCGATGCGCAATCCGCGCACCGCCGGCATCGGCAGCGGCTTCTCGATCTTCTTCTGGAATTTCACGTCGCCGGACAATACGGCGCGCATCGGCGACGCGGCCTTTCTCAATTCGGCGCTTGCCACGCTGCTCGGCATCGCGTTCGGGGCGCTGGTGTTCGCGCTCGTGTTTCCCGGCGATCCCGGCACGAGCCGGCGGCGCCTGCATCGCGCGGTGCGCGACGACCTGGTGCGCATCGCACGCGATCCACGGGCATGGCAGGCGAGTGCATGGCTGAGCCGCACGGCCGACCGCCTCGGGCGCGAACTCGGTTTCGCTGGCCGTCTGTCACCCGCGCTCATCGAGCGCGACCTGCGCGATCTGCTCGCGGCCTGGACGATCGGCGACAGCCTGCTGGCACTGGCGGAATTGGCGGCACGCGAGCCGGCGGCGCGCCGTGCGGTCGCGTTGGTGCGGGGGCGGGTCGGGCGCGCGGATTTCGCGCGGCTGGCGCGGACCAGCAATGCGGCAGCCCGCGTGCTGTTGCGTCGCGTGACGGGGGTCGACAGCGACGAGGGCCGCGCGATGCTGCGCGGTGCGGTGTTGCTGAGAACGATCGCAGAGACGGCGGCCGCGCACGATGGCTTCCTGCGAGGCCCTCACGATTGACGGAGGGGCCGACGTGCGTGAGTGGCGGCCCGCGCGTCAACTGAGCCGATAAGCCTTGCCCGGTGTCACTTCCGCCGGCAGCGGCTCGCGGTTCAGTTCGAGCAGCGTGCGCTCGATCTGGCGCGTCATCGCATCGAGGGCGAGATGGTTCGGCCCGTCGCCGAACGGCTCGGCGATCGCATGCGCGATTGCGTCGAGCGCGATCAGCGTATAGGCGACGAACACGCTGACGAACGGCGTCGCCGCGCCGATCGAATCGACGAGGCCGAACGGCAGCAGCACGCAGTACGCGTAGATGGTCCGGTGCAGCAGCACGTCGTATGAAAACGGGATCGGCGTCGACGCGATCCGTTCGCAGCCGCTCACCATCGATACCAGATCGTCGAGACGCGCGTCGAGCATCCACAGCCGCGTGTCGGAGAGGCGGCCCGCATCGGCGCGTGCGGCGAACGCTTCGCGCAGCGCGTGCACGATGACGACCGGGCGGAACCGCGACGCGGCGATGCGCGCGTAGGCAGCATCGTCGAGCAGCCCGCGCAGGTCGGCGGCCGGATCGGTGCCGCGCAGTTGATGCTTGAGCGCATAGACGAACGCGACGACCGTGCGCACGAACGCGCGTCGCGACGCATCGTCACGGTCGATCGCACCGTAGCAGAGCGCCTGCGACACCAGCGTGCGCGTGGCGGTCAGCACGCCTCCCCACAGTTGCCGGCCTTCGCGGTAGCGTTCGTAGCTCGCGTTGTTGCGAAACCCCGCGAAGATCGCGAGCGTGAGGCCGATCAACGTGAACGGCGTCGGGTTCAGCGGCACCTTCTCGCCGAGCACCCGGCCGCCGCCCCATACCGCGACGAGGCTGATCGCGAGCGTCAGCACGAGCTGCGGCAGGATGGTCGGCAGCACCGAGCCGTTCCAGACGAGCAGCATCCGCAGCCAGTGCTCGCGCGGACGAACGATCATCGACGCGCTCCGTCAGGCGGCGATCGAGGCCGGCGCGGCCGCGCGATGCAGCAGCACCGGAATCGACTTCGACGTCGGCGTGTTGCACACGTCGCCGACGCTGTCGAGCGGCACGAGCGGGTTCGTTTCCGGGTAGTACGCGCCGATGCAGCCGCGCGGGATGTCGTATTCGACGAGCAGGAAGCCCGCCGCGCGCCGCTCGATGCCGTCGTGCCACACGGTTTCCATGTCGACCCAGTCGCCGGCCGCAAGGCCGAGCATCGCGAGATCGTCGCGGTTGGCGAACACCACGCGGCGCTGGCCGAACACGCCGCGATAGCGGTCGTCGAGCCCGTAGACGGTCGTGTTGTACTGGTCGTGCGAGCGCGTTGTCATCAGCGTCATCAGCCGTTCGCCGTGCAGCGCGCGGGCACGCTGGATCGGCGTGTCGGCCGGCAGCGCGTGCGCGATGAAATTCGCCTTGCCCGTCGGCGTGAGCCATTCGCGGTCGCGCGACGCGACGCGCAGGTGGAAGCCGCCCGGCCGCGCGATGCGCGTGTTGTAGTCGTAGAAGCCGTCGAGCGTCGCCTCGATCGCGTCGCGGATCTTCGCGTAGTCGTCCTTGTACGCGAGCCAGTCGATCTTGCCGCTGCCGAACAGAGCATGGCCCATGTGCGCGACGATCGCGGGCTCCGACATCAGGTTCGGCGACGCCGGCTTGTTCATCCCGTACGACACGTGGACCATGCTCATCGAATCCTCGACCGTCACGCCTTGCGCGACGTTGTCCTGCAGGTCGATCTCGGTGCGGCCGAGCGTCGGCAGGATCAGCGCGTCGCGGCCGTGGATCAGGTGGCTGCGGTTCAGCTTCGTCGTGATGTGCACGGAGAGGTCGCAGCGGCGCATGCCTTCCCACGTGCGGGGCGTGTCGGGGGTCGCCATCGCGAAGTTGCCGCCGAGGCCGATCAGCACCTTCACGTGGCCTTCGAGCATCCCTTCGATCGTCTCGACGACGTCGTAGCCGTGGTGGCGCGGCGGTTCGAAGTCGAACACGTGGCCGAGCCGGTCGAGGAACGCCTGCGACGGCTTTTCCTCGATGCCGACCGTGCGGTTGCCCTGCACGTTCGAGTGGCCGCGCACCGGGCACAGGCCCGCGCCGGGGCGGCCGATGTTGCCGCGCATCAGCATCAGGTTCGTCAGCATCTGCACGGTCGCGACCGAATGCTTGTGCTGCGTGATGCCCATGCCCCACGTGGCGATCACACGCTCGCTGCGTGCATAGCGCTGCGCGAGGCTGTCGATCTGTTCGTACGGCACGCCGCTTTCGGCGGTCAGCGCGGACCAGCTTTCGTTGCGCAGGTCGTCGGCGAATGCGTCGAAGCCGGCCGTATGCTCGGCGATGAACGCGGTGTCGAGCACGCGCGGTGCACCGGCGGCGCGCGCGGCGTCGTCGAGTTCGAGCACGCGCTTCGCCATCCCCTTGATCAGCGCGAAATCGCCGCCGATCGTCGGCTGGATGAATGTCGACGCGATCTTCGTGCCGGACATCGTCAGCATCTCGATCGGGCTTTGCGGATCGGCGAAGCGTTCGAGGCCGCGCTCCTTCAGCGGGTTGATCGACACGATCGTCGCGCCGCGCTTCGCGCATTCGCGCAGTTCGCCCATCATCCGCGGGTGATTGGTGGCCGGGTTCTGGCCGAAGATCAGCAGCATGTCCGCGTGTTCGAAATCGTCGAGCGTGACGGTGCCCTTGCCGACGCCGACCGACGCCGGCAGCCCGCGGCTCGTCGCCTCGTGGCACATGTTCGAGCAGTCGGGGAAGTTGTTCGTGCCGTACAGGCGCACGAGCAGCTGGTACAGGAACGCCGCTTCGTTGCTGGCGCGGCCTGACGTGTAGAACGCGGCCTGGTTCGGGTCGGGCAGTGCGCGCAGGTGGCGTGCGATCAGCTCGAACGCGTCGTCCCATGCGATCGGCACGTAGCGGTCGGTCTGTGCGTCGTACACCATCGGGTCGGTGAGCCGGCCGTGCTGCTCGAGTTCGAAATCCGACTGTTCGAGCAGCTCGGTGACCGTGTGCGCGGCGAAGAATTCGGGCGTCACGCGCTTGCTCGTCGCTTCCGCGGCCACGGCCTTCACGCCGTTTTCGCAGAATTCGAACGTCGACGCGTGCTGGCGATCGGGCCACGCGCAGCCCGGGCAGTCGAAGCCGTCCGGCTGGTTCTGTCGCAGCAGCGTGCGGTAGTTGCCGCCGGCGACCTTTTCCTTGATCAGGTTGATCGTGACGGCTTTCAGCGCGCCCCAGCCGGCGGCCGGGTGGGTGTACGGTTCGATGCGCGCGGTGGCGGATTTCTTTTTCATGATGCAGCGGGTGTCGGGGTCGATGGGTGCAGAGTACGCGCGGCCCCCGTCCGGCTGTGTGTACACCTGTTCGCTCCAAAAAAGAGTACAGTTGCGGCCATTCAGACAGTGCGGATCGCAACTGTATTGTTGAAGGGAAGTTGAAAGGGAGGCGCGTGAAGCGTTACGAACAACTGGCCGACGATCTCCAGGCGCAGATCGAGCGTGGCGTGTACCGGCCCGGCGAGCGGATTCCGTCGGTGCGGCAGGCGAGCCGGCAGCAGCAGCTCAGCGTCACGACCGTGCTGCGCGCGTACCTCGTGCTGGAAAGCCGCGGCCTGATCGAGAGCCGGCCGCAATCGGGCTATTTCGTCCGCGCGCGCGCGTCGGCGCCGGCCGAGGCCGAGCTGCACATGTCGGCGCCGGCCGCCGAGCCGTCGGCCGTGGACGTGAGCCGGCTCGTGCTGTCGACGCTGCGCTCGATCGCGCGCGACGACGCGGTGCCGCTCGGCTCGCCGTATCCCGATGCGTCGCAGTTTCCGGTGCAGCGTCTCGCGCGCTATGCGCAGACGATCGGCCGCCGCCGCACGCGCTGGGGCGTGATCGACGATCTGCCGCCCGGCAACCAGGAGCTGATCCGCCAGATCGCGCGGCGCTACGCGGAGCGCGGGATCGCGGTCGAGCCCGGCGAGATCGTGGTGACGATCGGCGCGACCGAGGCGATCAACCTGTGCCTGCAGGCGGTTGCGAAGCCGGGCGACACGATCGCCGTGGAGTCACCGACCTTCTACGCGATGCTGCACGCGATCGAGCGAATGGGCATGCGCGCGCTGGAAGTCGCGACGCATCCGGTCGACGGCATCGATCTCGACGCGCTCGAACGGGTTCTCGAACGCGAGCGCATCGCCGCGTGCATGGTGATGCCGAACTTCCAGAATCCGCTCGGTTTCCAGATGCCCGACACGCGCAAGCGCGCGCTCGTCGAGTTGCTGTCGAAGCACGGTGTGCCGGCGATCGAGAGCGACGTCTATCACGAGCTGCACTTCGGCGACTCGACGCCGAGCGCACTGAAGTCGTTCGACCGCGACGGGCTCGTGCTGCATTGCGCGTCATTCACGAAGAGCCTGTCGCCGCGCTACCGGATCGGCTGGGCGATGCCGGGCCGCTACCGCGATCAGGTCGAGAAGCTCAAATTCCTGAATACGCTGGCTACGCCCGCGATCGAGCAGCTCGCGATTGCCGAGTACCTGAAATACGACGGCTACGATTTTCATCTGCGGCGCATGCGCAAGCAGTACGCGCAGCAGGCAAGCCTGATGAGCGCGATGGTGCGGCGTTTCTTCCCGGAAGGCACGCGGTTGTCGCAGCCGCAGGGCGGGTACGTGCTGTGGGTCGAGTTGCCTCGGCACGTCGATGCGATGAAGCTGTATGCGGTCGCGCTCGCGCAAGGGATCACGGTCGGCCCCGGACACATGTTCTCGGCGAGCACCGATTACCGGCATTTCATCCGGCTCAACTACAGCTATCCGTGGTCGCGGCAGATCGAGGACGCGTTGAAGGTGCTCGGACGGCTCACGTCGGAGTGCGCGGCGGCGCGCTGAGTGCAGAGGGCCGCGCGGCAGGCGGCGGCCGATGATCGGCCGCCACCGCATGCGTCACCCCGCGTGCGGCGCCTGCAGCCCGGCTTGCGCGGCGCCGACCATCTGCCGCATGTCGAAGCCCGACGGGTGCTGGTACACGCGCAGCCCGAACTCCGGCAGCACCGCGATCAGGTGATCGAACAGATCGGACTGGATGGCCTCGTAGTCGACCCACGTCGTCGTGTCGGTGAAGCAGTACAGTTCGAGCGGAATGCCTTCGGCCGTGAGCGGCAGCTGCCGCGCCATGCAGGTCATGTCGCGGCGGATGCGCGGATGGCCCTTCAGGTAGTTCGCGACATACGCGCGGAACGTGCCCAGATTCGTCAGCTGGCGGCGGTTCGCCGGGCAGTCGCCGGCCGCGCCGAGCGTGCCGTTCCATTGCTCGATCGCGTCGACCTTGTCTTCGAGATAATCCTTCAGCAGCGTCAGGCGTTCGAGCCGTTCGATCTCGTCGTTGGAGAGAAAACGCACGCTCGTCGCGTCGACGAACAGCGCGCGCTTGATGCGGCGCCCGCCCGCTTCGGTCATTCCGCGCCAGTTCTGGTAGCTCTCGGTGATCAGCTTCCACGTGGGTACGGTGATGATCGTGTGATCGAAGTTCGCGACCTTGACGGTGTTCAGCGTGATGTCGATCACGGTGCCGTCCGCGCCGGCCGACGGCATCGTGATCCAGTCGCCGATCCGCAGCATGTCGTTCGACGACAGCTGCACGCCCGCGACGAGGCCGAGCAGCGTGTCCTTGAAGATCAGCATCAGCACCGCCGACATCGCGCCGATGCCCGACAGCAGCAGGCCGATCTGCTTGCCGGTCGCGTCGCCGATCACGACGAGCGCGGCGGTGATGAACATCACGAGCTTGACGAGCTGCATCGCGCCTTTCAGCGACAGGTGCGGCTGGCCGCGCTGATCGCGCTGGTACGTGCGATGCGTGTGTTCGAGCGCTGAAAGCGTCGCGCTGACGGTCATCGTCACCAGGAACACGATCAGCGCGAACAGGACCTTGTCGGCGGCCTGCGCGGCCGTCTCGGGGATGCCGGGCACCGCGCCGAGCCCGAGCTTGACCACGACGAAGGGGACGATGCGGTTCAGCCACTTGAACGCGCCGAACTCGAACAGCGCGTCGTCGACGCGCGTGGCGGAAAGCCGTGCGAGCCGCGCGACCACACGGAACAGCAGGAAATGGATGGCGACGGTAAGCGCGCCGGCGGCGGCGAGCAGGATGAGGATGCCGACGAGCGGCGCAAACCAGGATTCGTTCAGGATCATAGGGGCAAACAGGGGCCTTCTCGTGCGTTGAATCGGCGCCGCGGTGCGGCGCGCGCCCGGTGAAGGGCACATGAAAGGGACCGTGATTGTGCCATCGGGTTCCAGGCACGTCGTCGTGCATGCAGGATGGGCGGCTCCCGAATCGCCTCACCATTGCGCAGGTATCCTCTGTAATCGGGTGAAGGCGGGTGGTGAAAGCGCGTCACCGCAAGCCAATGCACGCGCGTGTGGCCGGATGCATTGCGCACGGGCCGGCGATCGGCTGGGCCGCGCTCAGGCGGGCCTTCGCGCTTCGATGCGCGTGAACGGCGATCCATGCAATCATGCGGGCGTCGCCCTTGCCGGCGCGTGTGGCGCTCGCCCTCGCGCGCGGCCAGTCGCCAACGGTGAGCGATACGCGCCACCTTCGCGCACTTGCCATGTGACGCCTGCCCGGGGCACGATGCGAGAACGACTTCGCGAACCACGTCACCTCGTATTCACGCATTCCACGCATGCAAGACTCCCACGAAAGCCGCCCGTCAGGCGTGCGGCTGCTGAAAGGCATCCTCCCGATCCGCCGGGGCGGGGCGATCCGCGACGTGTTTGCCGGCATTTCGCTCGCGTCGATGGACATCCCGCAGGTGCTCGGCTATGCGCGCATCGCCGGAATGCCGGCCGTCACGGGCCTCTACACGGTGTTCCTGCCGCTCGTCGCATTCGCGTGTTTCGGTGCGTCGCGGCATCTGGTGGTGGCCGCCGATTCCGCGACCGCGACGATCTTCGCGAGCCGGCTGTCGTCGATGGCGCCGGCCGGCAGCGCCGAGTATGTGGCGCTGGCCGGCACGGTCGCGCTGCTGACCGCCGCGATGCTGCTGCTCGCGCGCATCTTCAAGCTCGGTTTTCTCGCCGATTTCCTGTCGCGCACGGTGCTGGTCGGCTTTCTCGCCGGCGTCGGCATGCAGGTGTCGATCGCGATGCTCGGCGACATGCTCGGGATCGCCGTGCCGTACCCTGCGTCACGCAGCCTGGCGCAGCTCGACTACGTCGTCACGCATCTCGTCCATACGAACCGGCCGACGTTCGCGCTCGCGGCGCTCGTCGTCATCGCGATTCTCGCGTGCAAGCGGTTCCTGCCGCGCGTGCCGATGCCGATGCTCGCGGTCGCGGGCAGCATCGCGGCAAGCTACGCATTCGGATTCGCCGCGCACGGCATCGCGGTGCTCGGGCCGGTCGCCGGCGGGCTGCCGCCGCTGCGCTGGCCGTCCGTCACGTGGCAGCAGTGCCTCGATCTCATGCCGGTCGCAGCTTCCTGCTTCGTGATGATCATTGCGCAGAGTGCGGCCGCCGCACGCGTGTTCGCGCAGCAGTATGACGAGGAGGTCGACACCAACGCCGACATCCTCGGCCTCGCGGCCGCGAACGCGGCGGCGGCGGTGGGCGGCGCATTCGTCGTCAACGGCAGCCCGACGCAGACGGCGATGGCCGACGGCGCGGGCGTGCGCAGCCAGATCGGCCATCTTGCGTTCGCGGCCGTGGTGGCGGTGGTGCTGCTGTTCTTCAGCACGTTTCTGCAATACCTGCCGCATGCGGTGCTGGCCGGCATCGTGTTCACGATCGCGCTCGGGCTGATCAACGTGCGCAGCCTCGCCGCGATCCGCAAGGAAAGCCCCGGCGAGTTCACGCTCGCGCTGGTGACGGCGCTGGCCGTCGTGACGGTCGGCGTCGAGCACGGCATCCTGCTGGCCGTCGCGCTGTCGCTGATGCGGCACGTGCGCCACAGCTACCAGCCGCACACGATGGTGCTCGAACCGGCCGAAGGCAACGGGCGGTGGCAGCCGGTGCCCGCGCGGCGCGGCGCGATGACGGCCCCCGGGCTGATCGTCTACCGGTTCGGCTCCGACCTGTTCTTCGCGAACGATCACCTGTTCTCCGCCGAAGTGACCGAACTCGTCGAGGCGGCGCCGGTGCCGACGCGCTGGTTCGTCGTCGATGCGGGCGCGATCACCGACATCGACTATTCGGCCGCACGGACGCTGACCGACCTCGTCAGGATGCTGCAGGCGCGCGGGATCGGTGTGCTGTTCGGGCGCGTCAATCGCTACCTGCGCGCGGACATGGATCGTCACCGGATCACGGAGATCGTCGACGCATCGTGCATCTTCCCGACACTGCACCAGGCACTCGAGGCTGCTGGGGCGACGCCGGCGCCGCAGGAACCGGGCATCGTGTAGCGGGAACCGGCGCTAGGCAGCCGCGCGCACGCGCGCGAAGCCGTTGCGCAGGTGGCGGGCGAGTTCCGTGGCGGCCGGCGTGCGCTGGCCGCGCGGCAGATGCAGGTTGATCGCGAAGTTCGGCAGTGCGGGCAGGCCGCTGTCGGCCGGCAGGATGTCGAGGTCGGCCGGCACGGTCGACGCGAGCCAGGCGGTCACCGCGAGGTCCGAGCGCACGGTCGCGGCCGTCGCGTCGATGCTGCCGTTCTCGAACACCGTGCGCCACGCGCGATCGCAGCCGCGCAGCGCGTCGAGCACCGTGGGGCGGAACGCGCAGGTCTGCGCGACCATCGACACGGGCAGTGGCGTGTTCCGGTACGCGGTGCCGCCTCTCGCGCCGACCCAGACCAGGCGGTCGACGGCGATGCACTCGCCGCGTGACGGCCCGACCGGCGCCTCGATCAGCGCGACGTCGAGTTCGCCCTGCGCGAGCCCCCGGCGCAGCTCCGGCGATGCCGCGCACACGAGCGAGAGCGCGACCTGCGGATGCGCTTGCGCATAGCCTTTGAGGATCGGCGCGAGACAGCTGCCGACGAGATCCTGCGGCGCACCGAGGCGCACGGCGCCTTCGACCGCGCCGGCCGTCATGTCGGTCAGCAGCGCATCGTGCACCGCAAGCAGCCGGCGCGCCTGCCCGAGCAGCCGCTCGCCGTCCGCCGTGAGCAGCAGGTTGCGATGCTCGCGGACGAACAACGGGCCGGACAGCGTTTCGAGCCGTGCGACCTGCTGGCTGATCGCGCCTTGCGTCAGGTGCAGCGCGCGGCTGGCCGCCGTCATGCTGCGATGCTCGGCCACCGTGACGAAGGCGCGCAGCAGCGCGATGTCGAGATTACGTACCATGCGACGCATTATGAATGCTAATGGCTGGAATAAAAATCTTTCGCTGTCGTAATGTGACGGTCGCGCGTAAAACGGGGCTTCGACGACGACAACCGGGAGCTTCCGTGCCGTTCCGCGACTATCTGCCGCTGATGCTGTTCGTGATCGTGTCCACCGTGACGCCGGGCGGCGCGACGACGCTCGCGACCGCCTCGGGCGCGCATTTCGGCTACCGGCGTTCGCTGCCGCTGATGGCGGGCATCGCGGCCGGCCTGGCGTCGATGGCCGCTGCCGCCGCGGCCGGGCTCGGCGGCGTGCTGCTCGCGCTGCCCGCGTTGCAACTCGCGATGAAGGCGGTCGGTTCGGTGTATCTCGTGTGGCTGGCCGTGCGCATCGGGCGCGGCGGCAAGCCGCGGCTCGATGCCGCGGTGCAGCGGCCGCAGGGGTTCGTCAGCGGCGTCTGGATGCTCTGGCACAACCCGAAAGGCTGGGCGGTGACGCTCGGCGCGGCTGCGTCGTTCGCCGCCCTCGCATCCGGCCCGGCGCGGCTCGGCGTTTTGCTCGGGCTGGCGTTCGGCGTGGCCGCGATGGCGTCGCTGTCGCTCTGGTGTTTCGCCGGGCTGCTGTTCGCGCGCGTGCTGCGCACGGAGCGGCAGTGGCGCTGGCTGAATGCCGGGCTCGGCGTGCTGCTGGTGGCGTCGATCGTGCCGATGTGGCTTCCGTAGCGACGCCGCGCGTGTAGCGAGGCGTGACGTAGCGCTGCGCAGCGTCCGCGTTCAGCGCGAACCGGCGCGCGCCGCGCCGGCAGGTTTACCGCCCGCACCGGCCGACCACAACGGCAGCCGCAGTGTCGTGACGAAGCTCGCCGCGTGCAGCACGCAAAGCAGCGCGAACGCCCACGCATACGCGTTTGCCTGCATGCCGCCGCTCGCCGCCGATTCGGCCTGCAGCCGCCACGCGAGAAACAGCGTGCAGACCGTCGTGCACGTCGGGCCACCGAGGCGCTGCACGATATTGAGCGAGGTCGTCGCCATCGGCAGGTTGCGGCGCTCGACCGACGCATACGCGGCGGAAATCGACGGCGCGCCGATCGCGCTCTGGCCCATGCCGCGCAGGAACAGCGCGGGCACGAGCAGGATCGGATCGTAGCCGGTCAGCGCGAGAAACACGAACGGCAACGTCGCGAACAGTGCGAGCAGGGCGCCTGCGGCGGCCAGCCGGCGCACGCCGAACCGGCTCGTGAGCGCGCCCATCGACGGGTAGGTGACCAGCATGCCGAGCCCCATCGGCGCAAGCAGCCAACCCATTTCGCCGGGCGTGCGGCCGCAGGCCTGGATCAGGAACACCGGAATCAGCATCTGGCCCGCGAACAGCGCGCCATTCGACAGGAACTGCGTCGACGCGGCCGCGCCGAACACCTTGCCGCGAAACAGTGCAAGGTCGATCAGCGCGCGGTAGCCCTTGCGCGTTTCGACCCGCAGGAACGCCGCGAGCAACAGTGCCGCCGCGACGATCGCCGCAATGCCGGGCGCTTCATTGATCCGCTCGATGCCGTACAGGAACAGCACGAGCCCCGGCGACAGCAGTGCGAGGCCGACCCAGTCGAGTTCGCGCGGCTGCGTGTCGTCGCGGTCGCCGGGCAGGAACCGCATGGCCAGCGCGAGCGCCAGCACGCCGACGGGCAGGTTCACGAGAAACAGCCAGCGCCACGAGGCGTGCTGCAGGATCGCGCCGGCGACGACCGGGCCGAGGATCGGCGCGAGCAGCACCGGCACGGCCGCGTAGCCGATCACGCGCGCCATCTGCTGGCCGGCGACGCGCGCGATCATCATCTGCGCCATCGGCGCGAGCAGCCCGCCGCTCACGCCTTGCAGCACGCGGAACGCGATCAGTGAGGGCGCGGACCATGCGAGCCCGCACAGCGCCGAGGTGAGCGTGAACGCCGAGAAGCACCACAGGTACAGCGCCTTCGCGCCGATCCGGTCGACGAGCCAGCCGTTCAGCGGCAGCACCAGCGTGAGTGCGAGCAGGTAGCCGCTCGTTACCCACTGGATCGTCGCGAGAGGCGCGTGCAGGTCGGTCGCGAGGCTCGACAGCGATACGTTGACGATCGTCGCATCGAGCTGCGACAGCAGCGAGCCGAGCGTTGCGACGGCGCTAACCTTCCAGATCGACGGATCGGGCCGGCCGGCCGCGCGGTCCTGCGCCGGCCGAGTGCGTGGATCGCTCACGCGCCGCGCCGGTCGAGCAGCGCGACGATGTCCTGCGTCGTGCCCGTCTCGCCGAGGCGCGGGAACAGGCGCTCGACGCTGTTCGCATGCGCATCCGCGTTGAGGTCGGTCATCGCATCGACGGCGAGCGTGACGTTGTAGCCGAGTTCATGCGCGTGCCGTGCGGTCGATTCGACGCCGATACTTGTCGCGACGCCGGCCAGCACGATCTGCGTGACGCCGGCCGCCTTCAGATGCGCGTCGAGATCGGTGCCGGTGAAGGCACCCCAGGTCTTTTTCGTCACCAGGTGGTCGCCCGGCTGCCGGTTCAGTTCGGGCACGAGTTCGGTCCAGTCGGCGGGGAACTGCGCCGTGCGCGGCGATTGCTCGGTGCGACCCGGTGCGCCGCCCGCGACGTTGACGAGCACGACCGGCAGGCCGTGGCTGCGGAACGCGTCGAGCAGTGTGCGGGCGCGCGCGATCACCGGTTCGACCGGATGCGCGGTGGGGAGGGCGACGATACCTTTCTGCAGGTCGATGACGACGAGGGCCGTGTTCGTGTCGAGACGGGTTGCGCTCATGATGGGACTCCGTGAAAGGGGCGAAGAAAGCCGTGCGCGCGGTTGTCGTGGGGCGCGCGGGCCGGATTCATTGCTCGCCGATGCGGCGGATCAGCGGGATCGCGGCGGCGAGCGTGGCGATGTCTTCGGGATCGAGCTGTTCGATCGCCGCGCCGAGCCACTTGTGTTTCGCGGCGTTGCGCTTGAGCCGTGCGTCGAGGCCGGCCGCGGTCAGGCGGAACAGGATCTGGCGGCCGTCGGTCGGATGCGGTTCGCGTTCGACGAGGCCGTCTTCCTCGAGGCTGGCAAGCGTCGCCTTCATCGACTGCGGCTTCATTGCTTCGGCGCGCGCGAGATCGGCAGTCGTCATCGGCCCGTGCCGCTCGAGCCGCGCAAGCGCGCTCGTCTGGGACATGCCGAGCCCTCCGGATTCGATCTCGGAGCGGAGCCGGCGGATCAGCTGGCCGACCGCGAGGGTCAGGTCGGCGGCGACGATATCGGCGGAAACGCCGGATTTGCGTGGCGGGTTCATGCGACGGATCATAGAATACGACAGTCAAACTTGCAAGTTTGACTGTTGAAATGATCGCCGGATCGAGATGCAGCCCGGTGCGCAGTTACGCGCCGCGAGGCGGGATCGGGACGACTTCGTTGTATCGCGGGGTCGCGGCTTCGTGCAGCAGGTCGCCGAGGTATTGCGCGAGTTCGTCCGCGGCGAGCGTGGGCGGAACATGCAGATTTGCGGGGCGCCGCTTGCCTTCGGCGCCGAGATCGAACACGGCCCAGCCGTCGTTCGTCCGCACGACGGCGAGCGGACGTCCGAATGCGTTGAAGCGGTATTCGTCCTGCATGGCATCGCTCCCGTTGGGTGAACGCGCCGGCTGCCCGTGCGCGCTTACTGGATCGAGCAGGACAGCCAGCGGTGGATCTTGATGGCATCGCTCGAGACGCCCGCGCGGGTCGGCGCACCGAGCAGCACGACCGTTTCGCGGCGGCCCTTCACCCGCATGCGCATCACGACGCCGTGCCCCGACTCGTTGATGAAGCCGGTCTTCTGCAGCCGGATCGGCAGGCGGCGGTAGCGGACGAGCGGGTCGGAATTCACGTACAGCAGCTCGCCGTCGCCCGGGCGCACGGTGGTCGACGTATCCGTCGAGAAATAGCGGATCAGCGGATCCTGCGCCGCCGCGCCGACGAGCTTCGCGAGATCCTCGGCCGTCGACACGTTGTGCGGCGACAGGCCGGTCGGCTCGCGGAAGTGCGTATGGCGCATGCCGAGCCGGCGCGCTTCGCGATTCATCGCCTTGACGAACGCGGCGCGCCCGCCCGGATAGTCGCGGCTCAGCGCGGCGGCCGCGCGGTTTTCCGACGACATCAGCGCGATATGGAACATCTCGCGGCGCGACAGTTCCGAGCCGACCTGCAGGCGCGACCCGGTGAACTTGATCGTGTCGCGGTCGTGCGCGGTGACGCGCAGCACGCCGTTCAGCGGACGGTCGGCGTCGCGCGCGACGACGGCCGTCATCAGCTTCGAGATCGATGCGATCGGCCGCACGGTGCGTGCGTTGCGGGCCAGCAGCGGCGTGCCGGAATCGACGTCGAGCACGTAGGCCGCGCGTGAATGCAGGGAATTGACCGCACGCGGGCTGTAGCCGCAACTCGCCATCAGGCGCGGCTTGGCAGCCGGGCGCGGATGCACGGCGGTCGAACGTTTCGCGCGGCGTTGCTGCGGGGCCGGTGCCGCGTGACGCTTGACCACGTGATGCTTCACGCGCGGGCGGCGGTGCTTGACGGCTTTCTGTTTGCGCTGGGCAGGCTTCTTCTTGACGGTTTTCTTGATGGCCTTCGCCGGCGCATGAGCGTGCGCGGCGCGCGGCGGCGGGTTGCGTGGCGTGGACGACGCGTTCGTCGAGAAGGCGAACATCAGCATCGACAGGGCGACGAGCAGGGTGGTCCGGGCGAGAGGCAGGCGCGCGATGAGGCCGGTCAAGCGAAAGTCTCCTTTTCACGCGCGGTGACGCTGCGTGGAATGCGTGGTGGGCGGCAGGATGCGGAAAATTATACGGTCGATCGCGGAGCGATGACGATTGAAGACGGGAAAAGATGCGCGATTCGGTGAGTTTTGGCGGTGCTGGTCGGCGACTTGACGAGGACGCAGTGGCCTGCGCGCTTGCGGTCGCTCTCTATATGAAACGATACGCGGCGCGATCGTGGAACGATAGCGACGATGCTCAACGTGGCCAGTTGCGCCGCGACACCACCGCAAAACTGATCGCGATCGAACCGGTCACGGGGCGCGGCGGCGCGTCGTTCGGCGCGCTCATCGCGTCCACCGCATCGCCGAAGCGAAAGCGGCGGCCGCGGCCGTCGGTGCTTTCGGTACGCACGGCGCGTTCGGCACGACGTTTCGGCGCGCGCCGATCGGCCGGTGCGGCGCGCTCGTCGATGGCGGCCGGTGCGCACGAAGTGTCGTCGGGCGGACATTCACAGACGAGATCAACAGACATGACGGTCGGTTCCTGAAAGGGCATGTCCGTATTGAACGTCATCACATTCGATCGGTAAAATGAATGTTTCGATCGTTAAGATTCCTTTTAAGAATGGAATTGAAACTGCTGCGAACCTTCCTGACGGTCACCGAGCTGTGTCATTTCAGCCGCGCGGCCGATGCGCTGCACATGAGCCAGCCGGCACTGAGCAAGCAGATCGGCGCGCTCGAGGCGAGCCTCGGCGGCAAGCTGTTCGAGCGCGGCCGGCATGGTGCGGAGCTCACATCGTTCGGCGAGCGCTTCCTGCCCGATGCGCAGGCGCTGGTGCGCGATGCGGACGAGATTCTCGCCCGCGCGCGCGAGCTGTCGAGCGGGCAGCGCGGTCATTTGCGGCTGGGCATTTGCCTGTCGGTTCTGACGCTCGTCCCGAAGCTCGTCGCGGAGTTTCGCAGCCGGAATCCCGGCATTGCCGTCACGTTGAGCGACCTGTCGTCCGCGGAGCAGACGCGCCGGTTGCGCGCGGGCAAGCTCGATGCGGGATTCCTGCGCCTGCCGTCGGACGAAGGACTGTCGTCGTTCAAGGTGATCGACGAGGCGCTGGCGCTGGCGGTGCCGCCGCATCTCGGCCTGAAGCGCGTGCCGGCCGATCTCGGCACGCTCAACGAGATCGGCTTCATCGCGTTGCAGCGTGCACGCGGGCAAGGGTTGGCCGCGCAGGTCGACCGGTGGTGCGTCGAGCGCCGCTTCGTGCCGCACGTGACACAGCAGGCCGAAGACGTGCAGTCGGTGCTCGCGTCGGTCGCGGCCGGCGCGGGCGTCGCGTTCATTCCGTCGCGTGCGCAATATCTGCTGCGCGATGCGACGGTATTGCCGCTCGACGGCAAGGACGCGAAGTGGCGCGTCGGGCTCGCATGGCTGTCGGATCGCGACGACCCCGTCACCACACGCTTCGTGTCGTTCATGCGTGCCGCGATCAAGAATGCATGATGGACGAAGCGGTATAGTCTCCTCGGCCGGCGGCGCTCGCCCGATCGCGTGCCGGACACCCGAACGCAAGCCCCAGTCTCGCTCACCGACCGCCACCCATGACTTCCGAATCCGACGACTCCCCGCTCGATCCCGCACTCGTTGCGACGCTCGCGACGCTGAACGAGGCCGCGAGCGATCCGGCCGGCAAGACCTGGTCGTTGCCGAAGATCGCGAAACGCACGCAACTGCCGATGAGCACGCTGCGTCGTGTGCTGACGCAGCTCGACGCCGCGGGCCTGAGCGCGACGACGCTGAACGAGGACGGTACCGGCAGCGCCGCGCTGACCGACGAAGGTCGCGCGGTGTGCGCGCAACTGTTCGGCGCGAACGACGCACAATGAAAATCGGGCCGCTGAAAGCGGCCCGTCGTCTTGCGGCTCCGTATGCGGCTCGACAGGGCTTGCCGGTGCGTTACCACCGCACCGTCACGCCGCCCATCACCGAATGATCGTAGGTCTGGTCGTTCAGCCCGCGCCGGTAGCCGATGTCGAGATCGAGCCACGGCTTCGGCGAATAGATCGCGCCTGCGATCGCGAATGCAGGATTCGCGCCGGCGCCGCTTGCCGTGTGGCGCGACGTACCGATGTCGGCCACGATCTGCAGCTTGTCGGTCGCCTTGTAGATCGCCGCGCCCGACACCGCCCAGATCGACGTCAGGTCGCCCTGGCGATTCGGCTGGTATGTCATGCCCGCGTTCGCGAGAAACGAAAATCGCGCAACGTCGAGCTGCGCGAGCAGCGTTGCACCGGCACCCACGCGGCCGGTGCCGAGCCCGCGCCGGTCGTTGCCGGTCGGCGTCATCAGTTTCGGCTTCAGCGCGATCGACAGCGGGCCGCGTTCGACGAACCGCCATTTCATGCCGATCTCGACATCGCCGACGCCGGCGCCATTCTCGTCGGTGCGGGTCTGCAGATGCGTGTAGGGCGCGTTCACGTAGAGATCGGCGTGTTCGCCGAACCCGCGCGTGAGCGTCGCGTTCCACAGCTGGTGGCGGCCGTTTTCTTCCTGTTTCGAGGTTTCCTCCGCGTTGAATTCGAACTGCCAGTTCGCGTTGCCCTGCGTACCCGTGTCGTCGCTGACGAGCGGATGGGTGGCGAGGGCATCGAACGGCGCGAGGAGGGCGCTCGCGGCTGCGAGCGGAAGCATTCTTTTCATCGTGTCACCCGTGGTGCGCGGCGAGCCTGCCGGCCCACGCCGAGGGCGCGGGCCGGCGGGCCGTCAAGCGAAGACGTTCAGAACCACTGCTTGTAGCGCCGCACGTAGATCGTCTTGACGATCTGCGCGAGCAGGATGTAGCCGACCATCGTCGCGGCGAGCCACAGCCAGAAGGTGCCCGGCAGGTGCATGAAGCCGAGGGACTCCGCGAACGGCGAGAACGGCAGCCAGCAGCCGATCGCGATCGCGGTGAACGTCGACAGCAGCACCGGCAGCGCGGCCGTGCTCTGCAGGAACGGGATCTTCTGCGTGCGCAGCAGGTGCACGACGAGCGTCTGCGACACGAGGCTCTCGATGAACCAGCCCGAGTTCATCACGATCTGGCCGCCGGTGCCGCCGTTCAGGTGATACATCGCACCTGCACCGAACACCGTCCACATCAGGATGTACGTGGTGATGTCGAACACCGACGACGTCGGCCCGACCCACAGCATGAAGCGGCTGATGTTGCCGGCTTCCCACTTGCGCGGCTTCTTCAGGAACTCGGGATCCATCTTGTCCCACGGCAGCAGCATCTGCGACGTGTCGTAGATCAGGTTCAGCACGAGCAGCTGGGTCGCGAGCATCGGCTCCCACGGCAGGAACGCACTGGCGACGAGCACCGAGAACACGTTGCCGAAGTTCGAGCTTGCGGTCATGTTCAGGTACTTCAGGATGTTGCCGAACGTCTCGCGGCCCTTGATCACGCCTTCCTCGAGCACCATCAGGCTCTTTTCGAGCAGGATGATGTCGGCGGTTTCCTTCGCGATGTCGGCGCCGCTGTCGACCGAGATGCCGACGTCGGCGTCGCGCAGCGCGGGCGCATCGTTGATGCCGTCGCCGAGAAAGCCGACCGTGTGGCCGTTCGCCTGCAGCGCCTTCACGATGCGCGCCTTCTGCAGCGGCGTGAGCTTCGCGAACACGGTCGTGCGTTCGACGACCTGCGCGAGCGTCGCGTCGTCGAGTGCTTCGATCTCCGTGCCGAGGATCGGCTTGCCGGGTTCGAGGCCGACCTGGCGGCATACCTTCATCGTGACGATCGGGTTGTCGCCCGTCAGCACCTTCACCGCGACGCCGTTCTCGCGCAGCGCGGCGAGTGCCGGCGCGGCCGATTCCTTCGGCGGATCGAGGAAAGTCAGGAAGCCGCGCACGACGAGGTCGTGTTCGTCGGCGGTGCGGTACTGCTGGCGCTCGTCGCCGCGCGGGATCGTTCGCGTCGCGAGCACGAGCACGCGGAAGCCGTCCTCGTTGTAGGCGCTGGCCTGTTCGAGCAGCCGCTTGCGTGCGACGAAGTCGAGCGGGCGCACGCCGTCCTCATCCTGCACGTGCGTGGAGACTGCCAGCATTTCCTCGACCGCGCCCTTGCAGATCAGCAGGTGCGTGCCGTGCGTGTCCTCGACGACGACCGACAGGCGGCGCCGCACGAAGTCGAACGGCAGTTCGTCGATCTTCTTGTAGCCTTGCGGCTTCACGCGCTCGCCGATCTCGTCGGCGCGCGCGACGACCGCGATGTCGATCAGGTTCTTCTGGCCGCTCTGGTGGAAGCTGTTCAGCCAGCCGAGCCGCAGGATCTCCTCGTCCTTGTAGCCCGACAGGTCGAGGTGATGTTCGAGGATGATCTTGTCCTGCGTGAGCGTGCCGGTCTTGTCGGTGCACAGCACGTCCATCGCGCCGAAGTTCTGCACCGAGTTCAGCCGCTTGACGACGACCTTGCGGCGCGCCATCGCAACCGCACCGCGCGCGAGGTTCGCGCTGACGATCATCGGCAGCATCTCGGGCGTGAGGCCCACGGCCACCGCGAGGGCGAACGTGAGCGCGCTCAGCCAGTCGCCCTTGGTCAGCCCGTTGATCATGAACACGATCGGCACCATCACGAACATGAACTTGATCAGCAGCCAGCTCACGCTCGCGACGCCGCGGTCGAAGCTCGTCTCGATGCGCTTGTGGCTCACGACGTTGCGCGCGAGCGAGCCGAAGTAGGTGTCCTCGCCGGTCGCGACGACGACGGCCGTCGCCGTGCCGCTGACGACGTTGGTGCCCATGAAGCAGACGTTCTCGAGATCGAGCAGCGATGCCGACGTCTCGGTCGCGGAGTCGGCTGCGCGCGTGCTGGCGGATTTGCCGGCGACCGCGCCGAGCGTGTCGTACTTCTCGACGGGCAGCGCCTCGCCGGTCAGCACGGCCTGGCTGATGAACAGGTCGCGCGACGCGAGCAGGCGCACGTCCGCCGGGATCATGTCGCCGGCCGACAGGTGCACGATGTCGCCCGCCACGACTTCGCGCATCGGCACCTCGCGGCGTGTCGGCTCGGACGTGCCGGTCATGGCACGCTGCACGGTGGCGGTCGTGCGGACCATCGCCTTCAGCTTCTCGGCCGCGCGCAGCGAACGGAATTCCTGCACGAAGCGCAGCAGCGCGCTGATCGTGACCATCGTCAGCAGGATCGTCATGCCGACGTAGTCGCGATCGTCGGGCGCCGCGAAGTAGACGTCGGTGAAGAAGCTGATGGCGGCCAGCACCAGCAGCACGTAGACGAACGGGTTGTGGAACGAGAGCAGCAACTGGCGGGTCCAGTGCGGCGGCTTGTCGTGCGCGATTTCGTTCGGGCCGTAGTGCTGCAGGCGGTCGGCGGCCTGGTCGTAGGTGAGGCCGCGCGTGCTGGTGTTCAGCGACTTCAGCGTGTCTTCGAGCGGACGGGCCGCTTCCTGCGCGGCGCGCATGATGCGCGGGTCGTTCTGCTGGCCGGCGCCGGCCTTGATGAAGCCGCGCTGTTTCTTTTGCGATGTGTTGTGTCGTGTTGTCATGAGTCGCTCCTTGCGCACGAGGCGGCGGGCGGGGAGCGACCGTGACGTTATCGACGCACGAGCGCTCCCCGCCGCGTCGCGTCAGGCGCGATCGGCTGTGGATCGGGGAAGGCGGGAACGCTCGCCGGCGCGTGCGGTGCGGCCGGAGGGGCGATGTGCGACGTCGCACCGGCGAGCGGTAATCGACTACTGTCGTCTGAGTTCATCTGCACTCCTGTCGGTTGCGAATAATCGGCACGGGCGATCGACAGCGACGCACGCACGAAGGCGCGCGGCCGGACGGCACGCGAACGGAGAACGCGCGCGGCTGACGCTGCGCGCAACACGAACGCACGCGCGCGACGGCGCATCGCGTGCATTCGACAACAATGAAAATTCGGCGGGAGATCTGGCCAGTGAAGTCAGGCCGGAAGGACGCCGCATCCTGCTTCCCGGGATGCGGCAGAAGACGAGGCTCTGCGCGTTTTCCTCAGGCAGCAGTCAAGTTGGTCAAGGACCAACTACAACTCGCATCGGTGTTCACAGAACACTCCATGTAATTAGACGGGAGCGATGGTAATGGGTCGCTGTGCGAAGCGTCAACCCTTTTGTCAGTCGTTATTTCGAGAAACGTAATCGGGGTGACGTGTGCACGGCGCGTCGTCGGATCGACGCCAATGAAACGGCCGCGCGCATGCGATATCGGCATGCGCGCGGCCGGGGCGAGGCAGAGGGTGGCGTATCAGTTGGCGGATGCGACGGCGGCACCTGCGTCGAGGATGCCCGAGCCCGCCGGCATCGCGGTGCACGACGTGCCGGCCGCGAGCTTGGTCGTGCGCGTGCCGCCCTGCAGCTTCTGCTGGATCTGCGCGGGCGTGAGGTTGCCGTTCACCGACAACATCAGCGCGGCAACCCCCGTCACTTGCGGCGTGGCGAGGCTGGTGCCGTTCGCGAGGCCGTAGGTGTCCGAGCCCGGGGTCGTCGTGCCGGTATTCGACGTCGACAGGATGTTGACGCCCGGCGCGCTCAGCGAGACATCGGGGCCGAAGTTGCTGAACGACGCGCGGCGGCCGGTCGCGTCGGTGGCGCCGACGCTGATTACGCCGCGGCAGTTCGCGGGCTGGTCGAGCCCGGTCGACAGGCCGTCGTTGCCGGCGGCGACGACGACGGTCACGCCCTTCGCGGTCACATCGTCGATGGCTTGCTGGAACGTCGTGCTGCACGCGCCGATACCACCGAGGCTAAGGTTGATGACCTTCGCGGGGCGCGGGTTGTTCGGCACGCCGTTCACCGCGATGCCGGCGGCCCAGCGCATCCCGTCGGCGATGTCGCTCGTCGTGCCGCCGCACTTGCCGAGCACGCGCACCGGCAGGATCTGGCCGAGCCACGACACGCCGGCGACGCCGGTGCCGTTGTTGGCCGTCGCGCCGATCACGCCCATCACGCGCGTGCCGTGCCAGCTGCTGTCGCTCGGCTGGCTCGCGCAGTGATAGTACGGACCGTTTGCGTTGTCGAGTTCCTGCTGCGTGACCCAGTCACCCGGGTCGGTAGCGTCAGGGCTGCGGGTCAGGCCGTTGTTGCTGGTGTTGACGTTGCTGATGAAGCTGTAGCCGGACAGCAGGTTGCCGACGAGGTCGGCGTGCGGCCGGTAGCCGGTGTCGAGCACGGCCGTGACGACGGTCGGCGAACCCTTGGTCACGTTCCACGCGGGCGGCAGGTTGACACCGGCGGTCGGGTCCGACAGGTACCACTGCTGGCTGTAGAGCGGGTCGCTAGGCGTGTCGCGGATCTGCATCGGATGATCCGGTTCCGCGTAGTCGACGTCCGAATCGGCTGCGAATGCCTGCGCGAGCGCGGCTGCGTCCGTGGCGGCCATGCGCTGGCCGAGCGACAGCACGGTCGCGCCGTTCGAGATCGTCCGTTCGACCTGCACGTTCACCGGCGTTTGCCCGACCGTGCTCGCATAGGCACGTGCGCTGCCGGTCACCGGCGCGGTCCAGCGCGTCATCGAGCGCTGGATCACCGCGTCGAGCCGCGTCCCGTTGTCGATGGCCGCCATCGCACGCGTGGCCGTCAGCGTCTTCAGCTTGACGATCAGGTGATCGATCGGCGGTTCGGTCGGCGCGGTCTGTGCCGCCATCTGCACGGCGGCCTGCTGCGTCGTGCACGCATTGCTGCCGGAAGGCGCGGGCGGGCTCGTGGGATTGGAGGGCGGGGGAGACG
>NZ_PTXM01000037.1:0-55471 GCF_004343765.1 Burkholderia sp. SRS-25 | reverse complement strand
CCATCGCCCCACCCCCCCTTACCGTCATCCACCTGAACGGCCCGATCAACAGCGGCAAGACGACGATCGGTGTCGCGCTCGCACGCGTGCTGCCCGACGCGCGCTTCATCGACGGCGACGATCACGATGCGCCCGAGGATGCGCCGTTCGACGTGCAGTGGGCGATCGCGCTCGAACGTCTCGTCACGCAGATCACCCACGCACGTGAGCGTCATCTGGTCATCGCCTATCCGATCGGCGAAGCGGAATTCGAGCGGCTGCGCGCCGCCTGCGATGCACGCGGTGCGCGGTTGTGCGTCGTGACGCTCGCGCCGCCCGAAGGGATCGCGTCGTCGAATCGCGGCTCACGTGCGTTGACGGACTGGGAGCGCAACCGGATCGCCGAGATGTATCGCGAAGGCTATGCGTCGCGGCCGTTCAGCCAGATGGTGCTCGATACGTCCAATGCAGCGCCCGACGCTTGTGCGGCGAGGATTGCGCAGCACGTCGCGGCGACGGAGCCTTAAACGGCGCACCTGCCCGCGCCCTTCACACGGGCACGCCGATACCTCGCAGCGGTCAGCAATAAAACCACTTCCCCAGCCTGAATAGGAAAACGTTTACTCCCCTCACACTTCTTGCTAGCATCGTCCTCGATCGGCCTGGCCAGATTCACGGAAAGCCGATTGCAAGCCTTGAAATTTCCGCAATTCCCGGCATCACTGTTCCAACCTTCGAGCCTTACCTGCTTTCTGTATTTTGGAGTGCTTTCTACGGGCAGCCGATCCCATTTCGACGATTGTGCGCCTTAAAAGGAAAACGTTATCCACAACGTGGCGCCCAGCCACGGACCATCAGAGAGAGACACCATGAAGAACAGGATCATCCCGTGCGTCGTCGCCGTTCTGTCCGTTGCGTGCCTGTCCGCGTGCGGCGGCGACGATCCGGCCAGCCCGGCCGCCGCCGCCCGCCAGCAGGCCACCGCGATGGCGCTCAGCCCGTCGAGCCCGCCCGGCTCGAACTTCAACCTCGCGCCGTTCACGCTGCAGTTGCCGACCGGCTCGTCCGGCAAGGTCGACACCGTGAGCGGTTCGTCGCTCGCGGGCGGCTACGTGAACCCGACGTATTTCTATACGGACGCCAACGACGGATCGATGGTGATGATGGACCCGACGCAGGGCTGGACGACGTCCGGCTCGCTGCATCCGCGCACCGAACTGCGCGAGAACGCGATCTGGCCGACCTCCGGCACGAACCGGCTGAATGCGACGGTGGCCGTCACGCAGGTGCCCGATCACACGACGATCGGCCAGATCTTCCAGGGCACCGGCCCGAGCAAGCCGCTGTGCGAGCTGCAGTTCACATCCGGCGGCGTCGTGCAGTTGCTGCTCGAAAGCACCAACCAGGGCGGCAAGTCGACCACCACGCCGATCACCACGGTCGGCGTCGGCAAGCAGTTCAGCTACGCGCTGAGCCTGAGCGGCACGACGATCACCGTCACCGCGAACGGCACGACGAAGACCTTCACGATGGATTCGAGCTTCGACGGCGAAAGCTTCTACTTCAAGGCGGGCGACTACGACCAGACGGCCGTGTCCGGCACACCGCTGACGACGCCCGGCACCGTCGTGAAGTTCTATGCGCTGACGCTCACGCATGGCTGATCGCACGGCACGACGCATGAAGCCGGACGGGCGCGCGTCATGCGCGGCGGTCCGGCGTTTCGATGCAGGGGTCGCGCTTACGAGTGATGCCGCACACCCGGCACGACGGCTTCCTTCGCACCCTTGCGGCTCAACATCAGCGTGACGACCGCCGACACCGCGAGCGTCCCCGCGACCACATACAACCCCGCCGCATACCCGCCCGTCACGTGCTTGAGCCACCCGATCGCGAACGGCCCGACGAATCCGCCGAGATTGCCGATCGAATTGATCATCGCGATGCCCGCCGCCGCGCCGGCGCCGGACAGGAACGCACTCGGCATCGCCCACAACGGCGCCTTCGCGGCGCTGATCCCGATGTTGACGACCACCAGCGCGAGCACGGTCAGCAGCGCCGTGCTCGCCTGCCCCGCGAACACGAAGCCGATGCACGCGAGCACGCACGGAATCACGACGTGCCACGTGCGCTCGCCGGTACGATCCGAGTGCCGCGCCCACACGATCATCGCGACGACGGCGGCGATGCTCGGAATCCCGGTGAGCAAACCCGTCTGCAGCGCGGTGAAGCCGAACTGCTTGACCATCAGCGGCGCCCAGAGGCCGAGCGTGTACAGCCCCGCCGACGTGCCGAAGTAGATCAGCGCGAGCGCCAGCACGCGCGGGTCACGCAGCGCCTGCCACGCGCCGGCCGTATGCCCGGCATGCGTGTGGCGCGCATCGGCTTCGGCTTTCAGCTTCGCGACCAGCCAGTCGCGCTCGTCAGCGCGCAGCCACGCGGCCTTCGACGGCGCATCGGTCAGGCACTTGAGCACGACGAAGCCGAGCACGACCGCCGGCAGCGCTTCGATGATGTACAGCATCTGCCAGTCGGCGAGCCCGAACATCGGCGGCATCTGCATGATCGCGCCCGACAGCGGCGAACCGATCGCGGTCGAGATCGGCGCGGCCGCCATGAACCACGCGGCGGCCACCGCGCGCTGCTTCGCGGGAAACCACAGGCTCAGGTACAGGATGATGCCGGGGAAGAACCCGGCTTCGGCCATGCCGAGCAGGAAACGCAGCACGTAGAAGCTCGTGGGCCCGGACGCGAATGCAGATACAGCCGACACGATCCCCCACGTGATCATCACGCGCGCAATCCAGATGCGCGCGCCGACGCGATGGAGGATCAGGTTGCTCGGTACTTCGAACAGAAAGTAGCCGATGAAGAACAGGCCGCCGCCGAACCCGAATGCGGTCGGCGACAGGCCGATCGCCTTGTTCATCGTCATCGCGGCGAAGCCGACGTTGACGCGATCGAGAAAGCTGACGAAGTAAAGCAGCATCACGAACGGAATGATGCGCCACATCAGTTTCCGCGCGACGCGGGTTTCCAGATCCGCTTGCATGTTGTCTCCTCCTTCGAGGTCGAGCCGTCGAGTCGTGCTCGGTGTATGAATGCTCGCCGGCGGCGCGGCGAAACGCGTGAGCCGGCGCGCCCGGCTCGCGTCGGACGCGCGAGTCTCGGGGCAGGAAAATCCCGGGGGACGATGAACGGGCGACGCGCGGTAACCGGTTGCGCACACGCGCCGCCGCGGGTCGCTGGCTGCTACGTCGCGGCCCGCCTGCACATCGCCGCGCGTGTCATCAGGCTGCGACCGCCGCGTTCGCGACGCGCTCGCACACAGCCGCCGTCACCTGCGCGGTCGTCGCGCTGCCGCCGAGGTCGCGCGTATGCAGTGACGGGGCGGCCGTCACGGCCTCGATCGCCTGCATCACGCGCGCGGCGGCTGCCGTTTCGCCGAGATGTTCGAGCAGCATCACGACCGACCAGAACGTGCCGACCGGATTCGCGAGCCCCTTGCCCATGATGTCGAACGCGGAGCCGTGGATCGGCTCGAACATCGACGGATAGCGGCGCTCGGGGTCGATGTTGCCGGTCGGCGCGATGCCGAGGCTGCCGGCGAGCGCGGCCGCGAGATCGCTGAGGATGTCCGCGTGCAGGTTGGTCGCGACGATCGTGTCGAGCGACGCCGGCCGGTTGACCATGCGCGCGGTCGCCGCATCGACGAGCTCCTTGTCCCACGTCACGTCGGGGAACTCCTGCGCAATCTGCTTCGCGATCTCGTCCCACATCACCATCGCGTGCCGCTGCGCGTTGCTCTTCGTGATCACGGTCAGCAGCTTGCGCGGGCGCGACTGTGCGAGCCGGAACGCGAAGCGCATGATGCGTTCGACGCCGGCGCGCGTGAGGATCGACACGTCGGTCGCGGCCTCGATGGGGTGACCCTGATGCACACGCCCGCCAACGCCCGCGTATTCGCCTTCGGAGTTCTCGCGGACGATCACCCAGTTCAGGTCGTCGGGCCCGCAGCGCTTCAGTGGCGCATCGATGCCGGGCAGGATGCGCGTCGGGCGCACGTTCGCGTACTGGTCGAAGCCCTGGCAGATCTTCAGGCGCAGCCCCCACAGCGTCACGTGATCCGGCACGTCGGGGTCGCCCGCCGAGCCGAACAGGATCGCGTCCTTGCCGCGCAAGGCGTCGAGGCCATCGGCCGGCATCATCGCGCCGTGCTGGCGGTAGTAGTCGGCACCCCAGTCGAAATCCTCGAACTCGAACGCAAAGCGGTCGCTGCCGCGGGCCAGCGCTTCCAGCACTTGCTTGGCCGCAGGCACCACTTCCTTGCCGATCCCGTCGCCGGGAATCGTTGCGATACGGTAGGTCTTCATGCGCACATCCTCGATTGATCGTCAGCGTGGATGCACTTTACCGAACCGAAAGTGCGGGAACCGGTGCTAGACTCAAAGCATCTTTAACTTCAATTCATGAATCCCGTCATGGCGGATACCGTCCAGCCGGCCGATCTCGGCTTCTTCTCGACGCTGGCCGCGTCGGGCAGCCTGAGCGCGGCCGCGCGCGAACTCGGGCTCACCGCGGCGGCCGTCAGCAAGCGGCTCACGCAGATGGAGCGGCGCGCGGGCGTGACGCTCGTGAACCGCACGACACGGCGCATGATGCTGACGCCCGAAGGCGACGTATATCTCGACTACGCGCGCCGGATCCTCGATCAGATGGACGAACTCGGCGAACTGCTCGGCAGCGCGAAGCAGCGCCCGAAGGGGCTGCTGCGCGTGAACGCGACGCTCGGCTTCGGGCGTAACCAGGTCGGCCCCGCGATCTCGCGCTTCGTCGCGCGTTATCCGGAGGTGTCGGTGCAGCTGCAGTTGTCGGTGATGCCGCCGCCGCTCACCGACGACGCGTTCGACGTATGCATCCGCTTCGGCGAGCCGCCCGATACGCGGGTCGTCGCGCGGCGGCTCGCGCCGAACCGCCGGCTGCTGTGCGCGGCGCCCGCCTATCTCGCGCAGCACGGCACTCCGGCGACGCCGCACGACCTGACGCAGCACAACTGCATCGGCATCCGGCAGGGGGACGAAGGTTACGGAATCTGGCGCCTGACGAACGGGCGCGGCACGGCGCGCCATACGGAAGCCGTGCGGATCAACGGCAACCTGACGACGAACGACGGCGAGATCGCCGTGAAATGGGCGCTCGACGGGCACGGGATCCTGATGCGCGCGGAATGGGATCTGCGCGACTATCTCGCCGACGGCCGCCTGGTCGTCGTGCTGCCCGACTACGAGACGCCGAGCGCCGACATCTATGCGGTGTATGCGCAGCGCCATCAGATGTCCACGCGGATTCGGGCGTTCGTCGATTTTCTGGCGGACGAGCTGGGGCGGTTGAAAGGCGCGTAGCGCGCCGGCCGCTGCCTTGCGCAACCGCGCGTGAACGACGGGCTCAGTTCAGCGCGGCCAGTGCAGCGGGCTCGAGATCCTCGGCGGCCTGGGCGGCCCTGGTGTGTACCGTGCGTTGGCCGTCGCGCACGGCCAGCGGATCAACACCGTTTTCCACTGCGAGCGCCACGCGCCCATCCTGCACCGCCCGCCATCCCGACACGCCGGCCACCACCAGCCCCTCATGCTCGTGCGCGGCCTGCGCGAAACGCTCGCCGATCCATTCGACGAACGCGCGCACACCGGGCGACACATGCGGCCGCTTCACATACACGGCCGACACCGCGATCGCGTCGGGCCGCCAGCGCGGCAGCACTTCGCGCAACCGCCCCGCATCGATCAGCGGCTGCGCGGCGACGCGCGGCGGCTGGATCAGCCCGAGGCCGTGCATGCCGCACGCCAGATACGCGGGCTCGTCGTCCACGCTGACGATCCCGTCCATCCGCACCTTGCGCACCGCGCCATCGACGAGGAAATCGAGCTCGGCCGTGCGCTGGCCCGGCACCGACGACAGGCTAACCGCGCGATGCGAGGCCAGGTCGTCGAGCGTGCGCGGCACGCCGTGGCGGTCGAGATACGCAGGGCTCGCGCAGGTCACGCGCTCGAGCATGCCGAGCCGGCGCGCGACGAGCGACGAATCGGGCAGTTCGCCGAGCCGGATACTGCAGTCGATCGCATCGCCGACGCGATCGGCCGCGCGCCCGGATACACCCAGCGTCAGCACCAGATCGGGATGCCGCGCATGAAACGCGCCGAGCGCCGGCAGCACGATCGCGTCCGCGACCGCCGCCGGCAGCTCGACGCGCAGCGGCCCGCTCGGATGCAGCGCCGCGCCGCGGATGCTGGCTTCGAGCTCGTCGACGTCCGCCGTGATGCGCACGCAGCGCCGGTAATACGCATCGCCTTCGGGCGTCGCCCGCAGCGCGCGCGTCGTACGCACCAGCAACGGCATGCCGAGTGCCGTTTCGAGCTCCTGCACGGTCCGCGTCGCGGTGGCGCGCGAAATGCCGAGCGCCTGCGCTGCACGCGTAAAGCTGTTCATTTCGACGATGCGCGTGAAGATGCGCATTGCGCGGATCGGATTGTCCACCGGACACCCCTGCATGTTGGCCGCATGCAGCGGCGCGCGTTCGCGCACCGTGCATGCGTTTCGAGGAACGCCGCGCCGCCGGCGCGGCAGAGTGAATTCAGCCGTTCGCCGCCACGGCGCGCCGCGCCGGTTCGTCGAGCAGCCGCTGCGCCAGCGCAAGCGCGTCGTCGCGCGTGGCAGCCGCATTCAGCGGATAGCCCCACACCTTCTCGAACGCACCCGAGAATGCGTTGAGCGCCACACGCCGCGCCGCGTCGGGCTCGATCGCGATCATCGCGGGGATCCATTCGCGCGACTGCGCGCGGTTGGCCTTGCTCCATTTCGCGAGCTGCTTGCGCAGTTCGTGATCGTCCCCGCCGCGATCGTCGCCGGACGGCGCATCGTCGGTCAGAAGAACGAACGGTTCGCGACGCGCCAGCAACGCGTCGAGCTCGGCGATCAGGCGGGCGGGGTCGGTGTGCGTCGAACCGGTGTAACGCAACCAGACAAACGGGAAGTCAGTCGTGACGATTTGCATGTCGGCCTCCAGATGAGAACGATTCTCATTTTATGGATCGAGGCCTGCGGCGTCATTTATCGTCCCGGCCAACCGCTTGCTCAATCCGGCCAATCGCGCACGCATGGGGCGGCACGGCCTTCATCGTTCAGCGTTGCCGGTCGGTCAGGAATTGCGTCGGCGACTTGCCGGTCGCCTTGCGGAACATCGTCACGAAGCTGCTCGCGCTCTCGTAGCCGAGATCGATCGCGATCTGGTGCACGCGGCGGCCGGTCGTCAGCATCCGCAGCGACAGCGCGACGTGCAGCCGCCGGCGCCAGTCGCCGAGGCTCATCCCGAGTTCCTTCGCCGCGAGCCGCGTCAGGCTGCGCTCGCTGACGCCCACGCGCCGCGCGAGTTCGGGCAGCGACGACTTGTCGGCCGGATCGTCGAGCAGATGGTCGATCAGCTTGCGCAGCCGCCGGTCGGCCGGCATCGGCAAGTACAGATCCTCGACCGGCGCCGCGACCAGTTCGTCGAGGAGCGTCGCGATCAATCGCCCTTGCGGCCCGTCGACGTCGTACAGGTTCGGGAAGCTCGCCGCCTTCAGCAGCAGCTCGCGCAGCAGCGGCGACACCGACAGCGTGCAGCAACGCGCCGGCAGATCGAGCGCGGCGTCGGGTTCGACCAGCACCGCGTAGAACGTCGCGCCGGCGGAGCCGCGCGCCGCGTGCGGGACGTCGCCCGGAATCCACACCATGCATTGCGGCGGCGCGCTCCACACGCCGCCGTCGATCTCGCAGTAGATGACGCCGCTCAGCGTATAGAGCAGTTGCGCCTGCGGATGACTGTGCCGCTCCAGCCGCCATTCGGGCTCGACGACCGAGCCGCCGAACACGACGAGCGGACGCGGCACGTGGAAGACTTCGTCATCCGCTGCGGGATCGGTGGTCGGTGGAAGCTTGCGCATGAAACGGTGGACGATGGAGAAAGCCGGACGCGCTGCCTGCGCGCCCTTTCGTGCTTATACCAGAAAGGCACCGGTGCGGCCCTGCCGCCGGCCGGGTGACCGGGCCGCGTCTGCAGCCGCGCGGCGAAGCGAATACAATGCCCCGATCCCCCGCCGCTGCGCCCACTTTCCGGAGCCGCCATGTTCGACCTGACCACGCTGACCACCTTCACGGCCGTCGTCCTGGGCCTGTTCCTGATTCCCGGCCCCGCCGTGCTGCTCGTGCTGAGCCGCACCGTACAGGGCGGCCGCAGGACCGGCATCCTGACCGGTCTCGGCGTCGCCAGCGGCGATTTCGTGCATACGCTGTTCGCGGCGGTCGGCCTGTCGGCGCTGCTGATGACGTCGGCGCTCGCGTTCAACGTCGTGAAGGTGGTCGGCGCCGCATACCTGATCTACCTCGGCGTGCGCGCGCTGATCGAGAAGCCGTCCGATCCGTCGCTGCCGAGCGTGTCGCCCGTCACGCCGCTCAAGGCGTACCTGCAGGCGATTCCCGCCGAAGTGCTGAACCCGAAGACCGCGCTGTTCTTCCTCGCGTTCATGCCGCAGTTCGTGCATCCGGAACGCGGCTCGACGTTCGTGCAGTTCGCGGTGCTCGGGCTGATCTTCGTCGTGCTCAGCTCGCTTTACACGACGCTGATCGCATGCTCGATCCGCCCGCTCGGCCGCATCGTGAAGCGGCTCACGTGGCTCACGCGCTGGCAGGGGAAGATCATCGGCTCGATCTTCATCGCGCTCGGGCTGCGCGTGGCGGTGCAGCAGCGCTGATGCGCACCGGCAGGTCGCACGGCCCCTGCGAGCGCAGGCAAACCGAACAACGACACGACAACAACCGGTAGCGACGCTCCGATACATGGCCGACTCCCCTCGCGCGCCGCGCAAACGCACTGTCCGGCGCATCGCCTGGCCGCTCGCCATCGTCGCGGTATTCGCGCTGGCGGCAGTCTGGCTGCTGACACCCCGTGATCCTCGGCCGCCCGAAGTGCTGGCGCCGCCCGGCACGTCGCACGTGACCCTCGCGCTCAGCGATCTCTACATGCCGTTCCTCGCGCCGGAAGAAAACGCCGATCTGCGCAACCGGCTGCCCGACAGCGTCGATATCGTCGCGCACTACACGCACACGACCACGTCCTACAGCCTGCTGTCGTGCAGTTACGGCCTCGGCTGCCTCCCCGATCCGCACTGGGACCAGCGTGTCGAAGAGGAGATGCGTCCCGTTCCCGCCCGCGTCACGCCGCGCGGCGGCCCCGGCACGCAACGCACGATCAGCTTCGACCTGCCGCACCGGCTCGACGGCGGCTATTCGATCGTCTCGTTTCACGTGACGCTGTCAGCGGATGCGCTGACACACCAGCCGGGCTACCACGCGCTGCTCGCGCGCGCCCGTCAGCCCGACACCGCGATATCCCGCGGCGGCGAGCCGAACCTCGACTACACGATCCGCTTCGACGACCAGGATGCCGCCCGCGAGCAGCGAGTCATGCAGGACTGCTTGGAGACGGTCCTGCCGAGCGGCGTGCCCTCTGCCGGCATCCCGATTGCCGTCACGATAACGACCGGATCGCCGCACGTATCGCTGGCCGGCAGTGCGCGCTGCCCGCTGTCGGACGCGGCGGCCGACGCCCTTCGCGCGACCGACGTGGTTCCTGGCGTCAGCGTGCCGGCCGCACCGGGGCGGTTGCCGCCCGGCCGGATCGCCGCCGCGCAGGTTGCGCTCGACCTCGATCATCAGGTCGGCGCCACGCTGCTGTCGGGCCCGATCGTGCCGACTGCCGCGATGCCGCGCTGGTATCAGCGCAACGACGAAGGCCTCGGTGCATACCTGATCGAATTCGGCCCGTACCGCCAGCTCGAAATCCGCATGCGCTTCGACAACGCGCATCCGGTCAAGGGCATGATGCCGATCCGCACCGAACGCTGGACGTATTTCGACGACGCACTCGTCGGCTACACGGCCGATATCGCCTACTTCATGGACACGGAAAAAGGCATGGTCGTGTTCCATACGCAATGGGATCAGTATTTCCACGACGGCAAGACCGTGTTCACGCAGACGACGAGCCGGCCCTGCGACGACGCCGTGATCTGCGGTGACGATGTCGCCCGCAATCCCGAAGCGCAGGCCGCCAGCCCCGACGTGCGGGCGGCCGGGCGCGATGCGCTCGCCGAGATTAGGGGCTGGATGGCAAGGCCGTATGACGCGCTGCAAGCCGAAGCGCGCTCATACCTGCAATTCCGCTCGGCGCTGAAGCCCGTCGCCAACCGCTGACGCCGCTCATGTCCGCAGACGCAGACATCCTCTACACCGACCCGCGCCTCGTCGCGATCTACGACCTGTTCAACGCGGGCGACCAGGATTTCGCGTTCTATGCGTCCGTGATCGGCACCGCACGGCAGCGCATCCTCGATCTCGGCTGCGGCACCGGCACGTTCGCACGCCGGCTCGCGGCAGCCGGGCACGACGTCGTCGCGATCGATCCCGCGCCGGCGATGATCGAATACGCCCGACGCCAGCCCGGCGCCGACACCGTGCGCTGGCTCGCGTGCGGGCTCGACAGCCTGCCGCCCGGCGCACCACCGTTCGATGCGGTCGTGATGACCGGGCATGCGTTCCAGTGCCTGCTGACCGACACCGAAATCGACACAACGTTGCGAGGCGTGCGACGCGTGCTCGCCAACGGCAGCCGTTTGCTGTTCGACACCCGCAATCCGCGCATCCAGCCGTGGCGTAAATGGACGCAGGAACATTCGGCACGCAGCGTCGAGTCACGTGAAGCGGGCATCGTCGATCTTCATCATGCGGTGCGCTCGGTGGAGGGTGCGATCGTGACGTTCGACACGCACTACCGCTTCCGTCGCGACGACACGGTGCTGACGAACACGAGCCGGCTGCGTTTCATCGCGCAACCCGACCTGCAGGTACGCATAATCGCAGCCGGATTCTCGTCCGCCGACTGGTACGGCGACTGGCAGCACGCGCCGTTCGACGATGCGACCAGCGCGGAGATCGTCGCGATCTGCCGCGCCTGAGTGCGTGCGCGTGCTGCTACCGCATCAGCCAGCCACAGGCAGCGTGTCCACCGCATACGCATGCCGCAGCGTGCGGCCCAGCACCGGATCTTCCAGCTCGACCTCGAACCGCTCGGCCGGCCGGATGCCGCCGATCGCCGCAAGCGTGCCGCACAGCATCGCGGTGCCGTCGACGAAGCGGCCGTCGTGGCGTGCGAACTGCGCGAGCAGGTCGTCCGGCGCACGCATCGCGGTCACCTTTCCTTCCTGATACAGCACGCGCTCGCCGTCGATCGTCGCGTATGCGCGCAGCACGAGCTGATCCCAGTGCCCGGCCACGTCATCGAACTTCCACAGCGTGTTCGCGCACGGTTTGCCGCACACCTGCTTCGACACCGTGATCCCGTAGATTTCGACTTCACGATCGGTGTGGTCGGACGCGATGCCGACGAAAGTCTCGCCGCCGTCTCGCACCAGCACGAATTCCGCTTCGCCGCTGCTCTGCCCTCCCGATACCTGGATCACAGGCGACGGATCGAGGCGATCGGCCGCGACGCGGTAGAACACCGGCGTCGTCGCCGGGCGCTTGACGCCGAGTTCCTCCAGCTCGCGGATGTGCTTCTCCATGGCGACCGTGTCGCGGCCGGTCCAGCCCGCGATCACGAGCGTGTCGATTGTGATCACGCGCTCGGTGCGGCCGTCGCGACCGTCGATCGCGAACGTGATGGTTTTCATCGAATGCTCCTCGTGGCGGGCAGCGCACGTGCTGCGCGCTGCCGCCCGCCGTGTGTCGTTGATCGGCCGTGCTTACGCCGGGTCGTAGTAGTGGATCTCCAGCAGCACGCAGCCGCCGTTCGACTTGAACGGGCCGTGCCACGCGCCGGGCGGACGCACCGCGTACGTGTAGCCCTTGAACGGCGACCCGCCGTTGCCGTGCTCGTCGTTGCCGACGGTCAGGTCGCCCTCGACGAGAAACACTTCTTCCCAGTAGTCGTGCACGAACGGCTTCTTCGTATGCAGCCCGGCAGGCAGGCGCAGCAGGCGCGTGCGGCTGCCGCGCTTGCGCTCGGTGTCGAGCGCGCCGGACAGGATCAGCTCCTGCGCGCCGGACGCCGGGTCATAACCTTCGGGCAGCCGCCAGTCGCGATGTATGTCCAGCGTATGGAATTCGTCGTGAAGCTTGTTGATGGCCATCTGTCTCTCCTGTGGCGATAGCGGGTGAGTCGGACGCACGACGACGCCTCAGGCGGCGCGCGGCGTCGACAGTTCCTGGTTCAACGAATAGCTGCCGAGCATCGAATCGACGAGATGCGACGCGCGCTGCCAGTCGTACGTGCGATACGCGTGCCCCTTCGTGACGAACGACGCGCCGGCATAGAACAGCTCGTACTGGTTGTGGCGCGACGCGAATTCGGAGCCGACCGCATCCCACGCGAGCTTGAAGAACTTCACGCGTTCCTCGGACGAGCACACGGGCGACTTCTGCGTCTTCTCGATGATGCGCAGCAGGTCGGGATTCTCGAAGTCGCGCACGCTGGAAGGCAGCATGATCATTCCGCCGCCGGCGAGCTCGCGCAGCATGTTGAGCACCTTCGAATAGAGTTGCTGCGTGACGACCTGCGAGCCGTACAGCATGTTGCGGTCGGGCACGTAGAAGCCGTTGACGACGGTTCCCTTCGCCTCCATTCCGTAGACCCACGCCTCGACCATCGACGCTTCGGCCGCGAGCTGGCCCAGCGTTTCGCGCACCTGCGGGAACGCATTCGTGCCGTTGACCTCGGAGATCTTCAGCCCGAGCCCGACGAGAAAGCGCAGCTTCGTCATCAGCCGCACCTGGCACTGGTAGTTCTGGTACACGTGCGCGGGCGTCGCGTGGAACTGCTTCGCGCACATCGCCGTGTTGCCGGCGACGAAGATCCGTTCCCACGGCACCTTCACGTCGTCGAAATACAGCACCGCGTCGTTCTCGTCGAAGCGGCTAGACAGCGGGTTGTCGAACACCGACGTCGCGTTCTCCTCGTACGACTTGCGCGACAGGATCTTCATGCCCTTCGCGTTCATCGGCACCGCGAACGACAGCGCGTACATCTCGTCGCCTTCGCGCAGCGGCTGGATGCAGCTGCAGAACACCTCGTTCGCCATGATCCCGCTCGTCGCGAGCATCTTCGCGCCGCGCACCGTGATGCCTGCGGCATCCTGATCGACGATGCCGACCGCGAGGTACTTGTCTTCCTGCTCGTGTGCGGATTTCGACTGGTTCGCCTGCGGATTCACGATCACGTAGGTCAGGAACAGGTCGTTGTCGCGTGCATAGCGGTAGTAGTCGCGCAGCGCGCCCGCGCGCGCCGGATCGTATTGCTCGAACACGTCGGCGCCCATGAACATGCCGGAAAGACAGGATGCGACGTGGTCGGGCGAACGGCCCATGAAGCCGTAATGCAGCTCCGACCACGCTTCCAGCGCGGCACGGCGTTCGACGAGTTCGTCATAAGAGGTCGGCAGTTGCCAGATCCGGCTGACGCGATTGCCCGAGTCGGGCGAGACGAATGTCATCTTCTCGACGTTCTCGTCGCGTGCCTGGTAGTCGTACAGGCTCGCGTAGCTGCGGATCGAATTGCGGAATGCCGGGTGAGCGGTCACGTCGCCGGCCGGCTGGCCGTTCAGGTAGACCTGCCGCCCGTCGCGCAGCGACGCGATGTGCTGAGTCCCGTTCTTGATCATGATGTGCTCCAGGGTGGAATGAAACGTGGGTTGCATTCAGGCAGACGGCGCGTGCATGCCGTCGAGCGTGCGGTAGCAGCCGCCGAAGAAGATCAGCGGGCGCCCTTCCGAGCGCGCGCAATGCCGCGTCACGCGGCCGACGAAGATCACGTGATCGCCGCCGTCGTACTGCGCATAGGGTTCGCATTCGAATGTCGCAAGCGCGTCGGGCAGCAGCACGGCGCCATCGTCATCGGCTGCGCCTGCACGCCAACTCCACTTGTCGCCGTTCGCTTTCGCGAAGCAGTTCGACAGGTGTTGCTGCGTCTCGTCGAGCACGTTGACCGCATAGCCGTTCGCGCCGGCCAGGTCGCCGAGGCTCAGGCTTCGACGGTCGACCGAGAACAGGATCAGCGGCGGGTCCAGCGATACCGAATTGAACGACGCGACCGTGATGCCAATTGGCATCCCCTCCTTGCGCGGGGCGGTAATCACCGCAACGCCCGTCGCGAACATCGACAGCGCCGTGCGAAAGCGCCGCTGCTCGTCGACGCCCGCGCCGGATCCGGCATGGTTCTCGCTCATCTCGTCCTCCTTGGATTACATCGCCGGATTCCGCAGCGGAATCCGGCCCAACAAAGCACCGTTATTTAGCTTTGTTATTTAGCTTTTATTAAATGTAAACACAAAGGCCGGTTCAAGCTGTCGTAAACCCTGACCTTGAAAGCTTTGTTTGAAAGACAACCCTACTGGCGGGATGGATGTTGCGCGGCGTCCGGGAATGTCCACGTACACTGCGGCTACCCTGTTCCCCGGTGCATTCGGGCACCGCGGGAGACACCGTTTTCCGGAGCCGCATCGATGCAATCCCGTCCGATCTACATGGACTACAGCGCGACGACGCCCGTCGATCCGCGCGTGGTCGACAAAATGGTGCCGTTCCTGCACGAGCAGTTCGGCAACCCGGCTTCCCGCAGCCACAGTTACGGGTGGGAGGCCGAGCAGGCCGTCGAGGAAGCGCGCGCACACGTCGCTGCGCTGCTCGGGGCCGACCCGCGCGAAATCGTGTGGACCTCCGGCGCGACCGAGGGCAACAACCTCGCGATCAAGGGTGCGGCGCACTTCTATCAGGGCAAGGGCAAACACCTCGTCACGGTGAAGACCGAGCACAAGGCCGTGCTCGATACGTGCCGTGAACTCGAACGTCAGGGCTTCGACGTCACGTATCTCGACGTGCGCGAAGACGGCCTGCTCGATCTCGATACGGTGCAGCAGGCGCTACGCGCCGACACGATCCTGGTGTCGGTGATGCTCGCGAACAATGAAACGGGCGTAATCCAGCCGGTGGCCGAGATCGGTGCGCTGTGCCGCGCGCGCGGCATCGTGTTCCATTGCGACGCGGTGCAGGCGGCCGGCAAGATTCCGGTCGACGTGAATGCGCTGAACGTCGACCTGCTGACGGTGACCGCGCACAAGGTCTACGGCCCGAAGGGAATCGGCGCGCTGTACGTGCGCCGCAAGCCGCGCGTGCGGATCGAAGCGCAGATGCACGGCGGCGGCCACGAGCGCGGGATGCGCTCGGGCACGCTGCCGACGCACCAGATCGTCGGGATGGGCGAGGCGTTCCGGCTCGCGAAGGAAGAGATGGCGGAAGAGAGCCGCCGCGTAGGCGCATTGCGCGACCGGCTGCTGGCCGGCCTGTCGACGCTCGACGAGGTTTACGTGAACGGCGATCTCGCTCGCCGGATTCCGCACAATCTCAACGTCAGCTTCAATTTCGTCGAAGGCGAATCGCTGATCATGGGAATCAAGGGTGTCGCGGTATCGTCAGGCTCCGCGTGCACGTCGGCATCGCTGGAGCCGTCGTACGTGCTGCGCGCACTCGGCCGCAGCGACGAGCTTGCGCACAGCTCGATCCGCTTCACGCTCGGCCGCTTCACGACCGAAGCCGAAGTCGACAGCGTGATCGCGCAGGTGCGCGACACGGTCGGCAAGCTGCGCGAACTGAGCCCGCTGTGGGACATGCATCTCGAAGGCGTCGACCTGAATACGATCGAGTGGGCCGCGCACTGAGCGTGACCAAAGCGTCAGGCCGGCCTGCGGCTCGCGCGCGTCAGCCTTTTTCCTGGCGCGCGATCAGGTGGGCGAGATCGAGCGTCGCGCGATCGCCATTGGTGACGAGGCGGTCGATCACCGAGCAGAGTGCCTTGAATTCGGTCTTCGTCACGCCCTCGAACAGCACGTTGTTGATGCGCTGTTGCGTATCGGCGAACGCCTTCAGCAGCTTCGAGCCCGCCGGCGTGACCGTGAGCCGCATCTTGCGCTTGTCGTCGGGATCCGAGCGTTTGTCGATCAGGCCGAGCTTCTTCAGCTTGCCGGTCTCGATCGTGACGAATGCGCCGCTCAGGTGCAGGTGATCGGCGAGGCGGTTGACGGTCACGATGTCATCGTGCGACAGGTGCGAGACCGAGACGAGCAGCGAATACTGGATGCCGGTGAGGCCGATCAGTGAGCCGAAGCCGTCGCGCACCGACAGCAGCCGGGCCGCGAACGGCAACAACCCGTTGATCAGGTGACGAAATTCCGTGTCCGTGCCGTCGATCAGGCAGGCCGGGTTGGTAATGGTCAGAACGGACTCCTCTTGCTGCTTGGCCATGACTTCGACGCTCCGTACGGTCATGCGAATTTAGCTTTGAAACGAAATTATACGGCAAAGGCACTTACGCTCCTGGCCAGGCCCGGCCGGCGAATGTGTCCCGATTTCCCGACCCAGGAGGCTTCACCCATGCCCTTCCCGCTTCATCCCGCGTCGGTTCGCGCGCTGCTCGAATGCTATTTGCGCGCGAAGGACCTGAACCGTCCCGCGCTGATCGCCGACTGCTTCGCGACCGATGCAGAGCTGAGCTTTTCGCTCGCGAACGACGATATCGATTTTCCGCCGCGCGTGACAGGCGCGGCCGCAATTGCGCGCACGCTGGTCGAGGAATTCGGCGAGCGGTTCGAGCGGTGCCGGACCTATTACGTTTGCACGGCACCCGAAGTCGACCCGCACGGCGTCAGCGGGATGTCGTGGCTCGTCGTGATGCGGCAGAAGGACAACGGCGCGTTGCGGATCGGGCACGGCACGTATCGCTGGCAGTTCGCGGGCAACGGCGAAAGCGACGACGACGCGCGCATTGCCGCGTTGCATATTCATATCGCACGGATGGATACGATCGATGATCCGCAGTCGGTGAAACTCGATGCGCTGCATGCTGCGTTCGGGTATCCGTGGCTGCCGGCGCACGCGTTCGCGCGCGGGCTCGCGGATGTGGCGGCAGCGCAACCGGAATGGGTATTCCTGACGCCATTCCGGCAGGCAGCCGCGGCCGGTTGAAGCACGGCCGGGCACGCAACCGCATCACGGCGCGAGCGCTAACCTTCGCGCCCGGCAAGGAGCTGCGCAGCCGTCATCAAACGCGGATCATCGCTCGTCAGATCCTCGCCGTAATAGGCAATCGTTGCGCGTTCGTCGAGCAATAGCGGAATCACGATCCGCCCGCACAGCGTCCGCTCGACCGCTTCGCCGAACGTGAATCCGCACAGATACACGCCGTCGACCACGCAGTTCGTCGCGAATACACGCCCCTGCGCATCGACATAAAACTCGACGTACCCGAGATCGTCCTCGGCAACGCCGATCATCGTCGTCCCGATCGCCTGTTCCCACGCGGCAATCTGGCGATCCTTGCGCGCCAGCGCGTGAAACGCGAGCCCCATCCGCGCGCAGGTTTCCCCGCGGCGATCGGCGCGATCCGTTCCCACGATCAACCCGTCGAACGCTCGCAGGATCGTATCGCCCGGATGGTCGCCGTCGTGCGACGATACCCGGCCCTCGGCATCGCCGCGCCAACCGGCTGCGACAAATAGCGACCTGACAGTCGAAGGAATCTCGATCACGACAACGCTCCTGAAGTTTTCGCACACGATACGGTGCGCATCGACGCCCGCCGCCGATGAGGCATCGCACCTACCGGCCCTTCACTGCACTCCCTCGAGCACCTGCCGCACGCCCTCCCAATCCAGCCCGAACCGCGCGAGATACTTGCGCAGCCGGTCCGCATCGTTCGGCTGCTTCTTGCTCTGCCGCGATACCGCGAACAGCGTGCGCCCGGCTTCCGACAGGCTGGCCGACACGCGGCACACGTCGAGCACGCGTTCGAGCTGCGCGCGGTCGAACAGGTCGAGTTCCGCAGCCCGCGCACCGAACACCGCGTCGACGCAGGCATCGGACGCACCCGCGCCGCCCGGCGACGACCACGTGCGCGTCAGCCGCTCGACTTCCTGTTCGGCAAGCGCTTCGGTGATCCGCCCGGCATCGGCCAGTGTCGCCATCCGCGTGACCGACGCGGACAGCTCGCGGAAGTTGCCCGCCCACGCCGCACGTGGCGACGCGGCGAACGCGAGATAGCGCCGCTTCGCCTCGACGTTGAACCGCACCTGCTCGCCCTGCTCTCGACCGAAACGGTCGAGCTCGAATTCGAGGTTCGGTTCGATATCCTCACGGCGCTCGGCCAGCCCCGGCAACTCGTACGTCCACAGGTTGATCCGCGCGTAGAGATCCTCGCGGAACGTGCCGGCCGCCACCATCTGCCGCAGGTCGCGGTGCGTACCCGCGATCAGCTCGAAATCGCTGGTCGCCTCGACGTCCGCGCCGACCGGCAGGAAACGCTTCTCCTCGATCGCCTTCAGCAGCATCGCCTGCTCGTCGAGCCCGAGTTCGCCGATCTCGTCGAGAAACAGCAGGCCGCCGTCCGCCGCGCGCAGCAGCCCGGCACGCGCGGACTGCGCGCCCGTGAACGCGCCCTTCACGTGGCCGAACAGCGTCGACATGGCCGCGTCGCCGCGCAGCGTCGCGCAGTTGATCTCGATGAACGGCCCCGCGAGCCGATGGCGGCCGCGCTTCAGCTCGTACACGCGCTTCGCGAGAAACGACTTGCCGGCCCCCGTCGGCCCGACCAGCAGCATCGGCGCGCGCGAACGCACGGCCACGCGCTCCAGTTGCTCGATCAGCGCGTTGAAGCGTGCATTGCGCGTCGCAATGCCGGCCTTCAGGAACGACACGGTTTCGTCGCGCTCGCGCGTGAAGCGCTGCGCGATCCGGTTGTAGCGCGACAGGTCGAGATCGATCACCGACATCGTGCCTGGCCCGCTCGGCCCTTCGTCGGTCTTTTGCGGCGGCGCCGTCTGCGCGAGACGCGCAGGCAGGTAGCGCGCCTCTGCCAGCAGGAACCAGCAGATCTGCGCGACGTGCGTGCCGGTCGTGATGTGGACCAGGTAGTCCTCGCGGTCGAGATCAAACGGGTAGGCGCGCGCGAAATCGTGCAGCGTGGCGTAGACCTCCTCGAAATCCCACGGATCGCGAATCTCCATCGGGATGAGCCGCACGTCGGTATGCGGCGACACGCGCTCGAGATCCTGCTTCACGCGGTTCGCGAGACGCGCGTAGTTCGGCGAGTGCAGCAGTTCGAGCCGGTCGATCGGCGTGTCACGCTGCTCGCACAGCGAAATCGTCGGCCGCCAGTTGCGCCAGCGGCGCTGCGAGCCGCCGCCCTGGTCGAGCACGGTACCGAGAAAACCGATCGCAACAGTCTTTCGCACGTTTATCTCATAGGATAAGAAGCGATCCCATTGTATCGAATTCTCCTGATCGAGCCACCACCGGATATCCGAAGCCACTCACGATTTAAAATAATTTCTCCTTTTACTTCAATGGCTTGAGATTTTTATCGAGCATCGGGTCACCCACTGGCACGCTCCTCGCTAAATAGAAAGCGCCGGATGTCCCGCTGGCCCACGAGCCAGGGTTCAACAAGCCCTGCTGGTGCGCCGCCGCCGAACCTCGTTCGTCGCGGCAGCGTATGTCGCCATGGGCAGACGAAGGCAAACGGGCGCGTACTGGAACTTCGCCCGGGTTCGAATCCCGGGGCGCCCTCCGTTCGGTAGCTCATTTGGGTAGAGCAGCCGGCGCAAGCCGGTGTGTAGCGGGTTCGAATCCCGCTCGAACACTGTCCGCAAGGACAGTCTCTTGATAGAAGCAGTACCCGCCGGTGCGGGCCGCAAGGCCCGCCGCACGTCGGACCGGTTGCGGTTCCGCGCGATCGGCCGGACGGCCGCACGGCCCGCGCGAAGGCGCACGACGACGCGATGCAGGATGCGTCGCCGTGCACTTCGACGCCGGGCCAGCGTGCCGCCCGCCCGGTTGCGTCGCCCCGCGATCCGCACGATGCGCGTCACCCGGCGGTCATTGAAGAAAAGGACAAGAATATGTGGATGCGACATGTAGTGAAGAAGAACGAACGCGCACTGCTGATGAATGAGGGCGATTTCGTGAAGGTGCTGGAACCGGGCGTGTTCAAGGCCTTCGATCCGTTCAAGCGTTTGTCGGTGCAGACCGCGCGTCTCGACGCGCCGCTCGCCGACGCGGCACTGGCCGACTATCTGCGTCACGACGCGCCGGACGTGCTCGCGCAGCACTTCGTCGCGATGGATCTCGCCGACGATGAAGCGGGCCTGCGCTGCGAAGACGACGTGCTCGTCGAGATCCTGGCGCCGGGCACGCGCCGGCTGTACTGGCGCGGCCTGACCGCGCACCGTCTGGAACGCGTCGATCTCATGCAGGACAGCATGCTGCCGGCCGCGCTCGTGAAGCGCATCGCGCAGCCGGCGCTGCGTGCGCGCGGCGTGGCGGGCCTGACGGGCGTGCTGCTGGCGCAGGTGCCGGCGTATCACGTCGGCGTGCTGAAGATCGACGGCAAGATCGAGCGGTTGCTGGACGCGGGCGTGGCAGCGTTCTGGCGCTTCAACCGCGACGTCGCGGTCGAACTCGTCGACCTGCGTTTGCAGGCGATCGAAGTCGGCGGGCAGGAAATCCTGACGCGCGACAAGGTCGCGCTGCGGCTGAACCTGTCGGCGACGTGGTGCTATGCGGACGTGCTGCATGCGTTCGGCCAGCTGCAGAAACCGGTCGAACACCTGTATCGCGAGCTGCAGTTCGCACTGCGATCGGCCGTCGGCACGCGCTCGCTCGACGAACTGCTGGAGGACAAGCAGTCGATCGACGACGTCGTGATCGCGCAGGTGCGCGCCCGCCTCGGCCATTCCGGCGTGGACGTGCGCAGCGTCGGCGTGAAGGATATCGTGCTGCCGGGCGACATGAAGACGATCCTCGCGCAGGTGGTCGAAGCGGAGAAATCCGCGCAGGCGAACGTGATTCGCCGCCGCGAGGAAACGGCGGCCACGCGTTCGCTGTTGAACACCGCGAAGGTGATGGAAGAAAACCCGACCGCGCTGCGGCTCAAGGAGCTGGAAACGCTCGAGCGCGTCGCGGAACGGATCGACCGCATCTCGGTGTTCGGCGGTCTCGACCAGGTGCTGAACGGACTCGTCAGCATCAAGGGCGCGTAATGAACGATCGGGCACGGCGCACGGGCGCCGTGCCTCGTGAACAAGGTAGCAAGGTGATGAACATGAGTGAAATGGATTACCAGGTGATGGAACTGGCGAACGGCAAGCCGGTGAAGATGTGGACGCAAGGCGTCGCCGTCGAAGACGAAGCACGCGCGCAACTGCGCAACACCGCGCAGATGCCGTTCATCTTCAGTCACGTCGCGGTGATGCCGGACGTCCACCTCGGCAAGGGCTCGACGATCGGCAGCGTGATCCCGACGAAGGGCGCGATCATTCCGGCGGCGGTTGGCGTCGACATCGGCTGCGGGATGATGGCCGCGCGCACGACGCTGACGGCGTCCGACCTGCCGGATTCGCTCGCGGGCCTGCGCAGCGCGATCGAACGCGCGGTGCCGCACGGCCGCGCGCCGGGCCGCCGCGATCCAGGCGCGTGGGGCGACCGCACGCCGGCCGCCGTGACCGAATCGTGGAAGTCGCTGCAACCGGGCTTCCAGCGGATCGTCGACAAGTATCCGAAGCTGGAAAAGACGAACCACTACGCGCATCTCGGCACGCTCGGCACCGGCAATCACTTCATCGAAGTGTGCGTCGACGAAGCGGACCACGTGTGGTTCATGCTGCACAGCGGCTCACGCGGCGTCGGCAATGCGATCGGCAGCCTGTTCATCGAACTCGCGCAGGCCGACATGCGGCAGCACATCGCAAACCTGCCGGATCGCAACCTCGCGTATTTCACCGAGGGCAGCCGGCACTTCGACGACTACGTCGAAGCGGTGGGCTGGGCGCAGGACTACGCGCGCCGCAACCGGCAAGCGATGATGGACGCGGTGATCGGGGCGGCACGCGGCGTGATCGCCAAGCCGTTCTCGGTCGACGAACACGCGGTGAACTGCCACCACAACTACGTGCAGCGCGAACACCACTTCGGCGAAGACGTGCTCGTGACGCGCAAGGGTGCGGTGTCGGCGCAGAAGGGGCAGCTCGGGATCATTCCGGGCTCGATGGGGGCGAAGAGCTTCATCGTGCGCGGGCTCGGCAACCCGGACAGCTTCTGCTCATGCAGCCACGGCGCGGGCCGGACGATGAGCCGTACCGAAGCGAAGCGCCGCTTCACCGTTGACGACCAGGTGAAGGCAACCCAGGGCGTCGAATGCCGGAAGGACTCGGGCGTCGTCGACGAAATCCCGATGGCCTACAAGGACATCGACGCGGTGATGGCGGCCCAGCGCAGCCTCGTCGAAGTGGTGCATACGCTGCGCCAGGTGGTGTGCGTGAAAGGATAGCGCGGTGCGCGGCCGGGGGCCGGCGGCCGCGCACAACGAAAAGGAAGCAAAAACAATGAAAACGGAAAAATTGACGACCGTGCGCGGCGCACATCCGATCGATCCGGCCGTGCGGGCGCGCGTGATGGCGGAGCTTGAAGAAGTAGAGCGCCGCCACGACGTGAGCGTGCTTTTCGCGTGCGAATCGGGCAGCCGCGGCTGGGGGTTCGCATCGCCGGACAGCGATTACGACGTGCGCTTCGTGTATGCACACAAGCGCGACTGGTACCTGAGCGTCGAGTCGCAACGCGACGTGATCGAGCGGCCGCTCGACGACGAGCTCGACGTCAGCGGCTGGGAACTGCGCAAGGCGCTGCAACTGCTGCGCCGCTCGAACCCGACGCTGCTCGAATGGCTCGACTCGCCCGTCGTGTATCGCGAAGACGCGCGCTGGGCGCCGCGGCTCAGGTCGCTGGCGTCGGCGTTCTTCTCGCCGGTGCGCGGGCGTCACCACTACCTCGCGATGGCGAAGAAGAACTTTCGCGGCTATCTGCAAGGCGACACGGTGCGTTACAAGAAGTACCTGTACGTGCTGCGGCCGCTGCTCGCGGTGCGCTGGATCGATACGGGGCTCGGGATGCCGCCGATGCGCTTCGTGGACCTCGTCGACGGCACCGTGCACGAGCCGGCGGTGCGCGCGGAACTCGACGCGTTGCTCGCGCTGAAGATGAGCGCGAACGAAAGCGAGTACGGGCCGCGCCGGCCGGCGATCCACGCGCTCGTCGAGACGATGCTCGCCGATGCCGAACACGATCGCGAATACAAGCGGCCGTGGGGCGACGTGGCGATGCTCGATGCGTTCCTGCGCGACGTCGTCGACGGGCGATGAAAGGTGAACGGCGCGATGCCTGAGGGCGTCGCGCCGTTTTTTTCACCCGCGCTTGTCCGACCCATGCCAGCAACCGCCGTGCCCGCACACTACGCGTCGTCGTCGCGATCGCAACACATTGCGGCGGTATACTCGACGCTGTTCGGTAACGCGCGCCGCCGCATGCGCCGCAGCCTTCGACCTGCCCCGCTTGCTGACGATCCGCTTGCAGTCCGACGTCTTCCGCCCGCCCTTCCACAGTCGATACGAACCGTCATGTCGCACCGCCTTTCGCTCGCCATCGCCGCCCTCCTCGCCGTTTCCCCGATCGTTGCCCAGGCTCGCCCGCTCGCGCGGCCGCCGGTCGAGCGCAACTTCAAGAACTGGTCGGTCGTCTGCGACAACGGCAACCGTTGCATTGCCGAAAGCCACGCGGACGATATCGACGACGCACGCACGCGCGTCATCCTGCGCGTGACGCGCGATGCGGGCCCGGACGCACAGGCATCGCTCGACCTCTACGCGTCGGCGCCGCTGGACCTGCGCACCGCACGCGTGGATGGCCGGCCGTTCGATGCCATGGCTGCCCAATGGCATGCGTTCGGCGGCAAACCGGACGATGACGACGCGCATCCATTCCGGATCCGCACCAACGATCCGGCAACGGTTGCGGCATGGCTCACCGCTTCGCGCAATGCGCAGTTGCTGAGCTTCGGCGATCCGGCGTCGGCGCAAACCGCCCGCACGCCGTTGACGGGATTGAATGCCGCGCTGCTGTTGATCGACGACACGCAGGGCCGGGTCGGCACCGTTACCGCGCTGCTGCGCCCGGGCACCCGGCCCGCGTCGTCGGTACCGGCCGCACCGGCACTCCCGCCCGCCGTCACGCCGGCACCGGCCGTCGCGGACCTGTCGGCCGCCGAGCAACGCCCGCTCGTCGACGCGGTGCTTGCGAAGTTCGGCGGTGACGTGAAGCAATGTGCGGCCGACGTCGAAGACGAAATGTCGGCGAGCGATCGCCGGAAGGCATCGCGCGCCGTGGCGATCTCCGCCGACGAAGCACTGGTCGCGATACCGTGCCAGACCAGCAGCATGTATAACCACACCGACCTGTGGTACCGCGTGCGACGGACGGCACCATTCACGCCGACGGCGATGAATTTCGGCGAGAACGCGAGCGCGGGGCTCGATTCGGCGTCGTTCGCGAACGAACTGACCGAGGCCGGCTACGATTCCGCCAGCGCGACGTTGTCGAGCAAGGTGAGGCTGCGCAGTGCCGGTGATTGCGGCTCGACCGCCTCATGGATCTTCGACGGCCGGCGCTTCGTGCTCGGCGACATTGCGACGCACGGCACCTGCAACGGCCTGTTCGACGATCAGTGGCCACGCCTGTATCGACGGGCCGATGCGGCAGGAAACCGCTGACGCATCACCTCACGCGCCGACGATCGAGATCGAGAACCCGTCCCAGCCCTTCTGCCCGACCGTCTGCACGGCGGTCGTCGTGAGGTTCGGTGCGGCCGCGAGACGCGCGAACCCGTCGCGCACGCCGACCACGTCGGGTTCGCGATTGTCCGGATCGGCCACGCGCCCGCCGCGCACGACGTTGTCGACGACGATCACCGTGCCGGGCCGCGACAGCTTCAGCGCCGCATCGAGATATACGGGGTTGTTGTCCTTGTCGGCATCGATGAAGATGAAATCGAACGGCGTTTCACCCGCGTCGACGAGCCGCGCGAGGCTATCCTTGGCACTGCCGACCACCACCGTCACGACTTCCGCGAACCCGGCACGCGCGATGTTCTGCGTCGCGACCTTTGCATGGTCCGGATTCAGTTCGAGCGTCACGAGCGTGCCGCCCGGCGGCAACGCGCGCGCGAGCCAGATCGTGCTGTAGCCGCCGAGCGTGCCGACCTCGAGAATCCTCCGCGCGCCGCGGATCGTCGCGAGCAGTTGCAGCAGCTTGCCCTGGTTCGGCGCGACGTTGATCGCGGGCAGCCCCGCTGCGTCGCTCGCCGCGAGCGCCGCGTCGAGCGCGTCGTCGGATGGCACGAGCGTCGCGGAAAAATACGCATCCACCTGGTTCCAATGATCCTGATTCATCGCGCACCCCTTGTTTGCGGAACAGGCATTTTATGCGCCGCCCCGCCATAAGCAACAAACCATTCGTTCTAAGGGCAGATGCGCACGTGCTCCTATAATCGCTCGACCACCACAACAACAGACGGAGCACCCATGACCGATCAGGCCGCATCGAACTGGCGCCTCGAAACCATCGCCGTACACGGCGGTTATCGTCCCGACCCGACCACGCGCGCGGTCGCCGTACCGATCTACCAGACCGTTGCGTACGCATTCGACGACACGCAGCACGGCGCCGACCTGTTCGACCTGAAGGTCCAGGGCAACATCTACACGCGGATCATGAACCCGACGACGGACGTGCTCGAGCAGCGCATCGCCGCGCTCGAGGGCGGCATCGGCGCGCTGGCGCTCGCATCGGGGCAATCGGCCGTCACGTACGCGATCCAGACGATCGCCGAAGCCGGCGACAACATCGTGTCCGCAAGTTCGCTGTACGGCGGCACCTACAACCTGTTCGCGCATACGCTGCCGCAATACGGGATCACGACGCGCTTCGCCGATCCGCGCGACCCCGCGTCGTTCGAGCCGCTGATCGACGCGCGCACGAAGGCGATCTTCGCGGAATCGGTCGGTAACCCGCTCGGCAACGTCACCGACATCGCCGCGCTCGCGGAAGTCGCGCATCGCCACGGCATCCCGCTGATCGTCGACAACACGGTGCCGTCGCCGTACCTGCTGCGCCCGTTCGAGCACGGCGCAGATATCGTCGTGCACTCGCTGACGAAGTATCTCGGCGGGCACGGCACGAGCCTCGGCGGCGCGATCGTCGATTCGGGCAAGTTCCCGTGGGCCGAGCATGCGGACCGCTTCAAGCGGCTGAACGAGCCCGACGTCAGCTATCACGGCGTCGTCTACACGGAGGCTTTCGGGCCGGCTGCGTATATCGGCCGCGCACGCGTGGTGCCGCTGCGCAACATGGGCGCGGCCATTTCACCGTTCAATGCGTTCCAGATCCTGCAAGGCATCGAGACGCTGGCGCTGCGCATCGAGCGCATCAGCGACAACGCACTGAAGATCGCGCAGCATCTCGCGCGCCACGAAAACGTCGAATGGGTGAACTACGCGGGCCTGCCCGATCACCCGGACCATCCGCTCGTCGCGCGCTACCTGTCGGGCCGCGCACCGGGCATACTGACGTTCGGCGTGAAGGGCGGCCGCGACGGCGGCGCGAAGTTCCAGGACGCGCTGAAGCTGTTCACGCGGCTCGTCAACATCGGCGACACGAAGTCGCTCGCCACGCACCCGGCATCGACGACGCACCGGCAACTGTCGCCGGCCGAACTCGCGAAGGCCGGTGTGAAGGAAGAAACGGTGCGGCTGTCGATCGGCATCGAGCATATCGACGACCTGCTCGCCGATCTCGACCAGGCGCTCGCGCAGCTTTGACCGCCACGGGCGCACCGGCTGGCAGGTGCGCCCTGCATCGAACGGGTTGACCTTGAAGCGGCTTCAAGGTGTTCAATCGCAGGTTGGTGCCGGGGCTACGCCCGGCGTACACGAACCGTACAATGCAGCGGGCAGCATGATGTCGAGCCCGCTGCGGTACGCCAACCGTCCGAGAGATCTCATGACACCGACCGCGAAGCTCGCGCTGCTCACGTTACCGCCCTTGCTGGCGGCCTGTTTCGGTGCCCTCGCGGCCGCGTGGCGCTCACCCGGCCCGAAAACTTCCAGCGTCATCCAGCATTTCACCGGCGGGATCGTGTTCGCGGCCGCCGCGCTCGAGCTGCTGCCGCAGGACCGCGCGCACGCGCTGTTTCCGGTCGTCGTCGGCTTCGTGCTCGGCATCGCACTGATGCTCGCGGTCCGCGCGCTGTCGGGCGCGATCGAGACGCGCTTCGAAGCGGCGCGGCTGCCCGTGAGCCTCATCATCGTCACCGCGATCGACCTCGTCATCGATGGTCTCGTACTCGGGATCGCGTTCTCCGCGAGCGACGAAAGCGGGATCATCCTGACCGTCGCGCTGACGCTCGAGGTGCTGTTCCTCGCGCTGTCGGTCAGCGCGGCGCTCGCGGCCGCCGGCATCGGTCGCCTGCTGTCGATCGTCGTACCGGTCGGGCTCGCGGCGCTGCTGAGCATCGCGGCCGTGGCCGGTAACGCCGCGTTCGCCGGCCTTCCTCCCAACCTCTACGCAGCGCTGCTCGGGCTGGGTACCGTCGCGCTGCTGTACCTCGTCACCGAAGAACTGCTGGTCGAAGCGCATGAGGTACCTGAAACACCGTTCGCAACGGCTGCGTTCTTCATCGGCTTCATCGTGTTCTTCCTCATCGAGGGATCGGTGAAGGCAGGATAAGCCGCGCACGACCGCGCACCGGCTACCACGTGGTCGCGCCCGTCGGATACGTATCGACGATGCGCGTGCCGTTGACGGGCGTCACGCCCTCGTTGCGCAGCGCGGCCCACAGGTCGATCGCATGTTCGCGCGACTTGCGGCTGCCGTCGTCGGTCAGCACGTTCAACGCGATCACGTCGTCGCCGGATGTCAGTTGCAACTGTTCCTTCAGCTTGCGCGACTGATGCGACGCGGTGCGGATGTCGCCGAGCAGGATGCGCTTCTCCGCGCCATTCGATCCACCGCCTGCAACGGCCGGCACGAGCGTCAGCCGGCCGTTGTCGACCTCGCATTGCCCGCGCATGAACGTCGCGCTCCACTCGCCGGCCGGCACGACCGCGAACTCGCAGCGTATCCGCTCGTTAGCGCGCCGGCCAACGTCATGCGCCGACGCGTGCGACAACGCTCGCTCCGGCCAGCCGGCCGCCATCGCGGCCGTCGACATCAGGCACGCCGCAAGCACGATTCCTTTCGCTAAATGGCGCATGGCACTCTCCTCTTCGTGTGGGGGGCGGCCGACCGGCGCCGCGCCGGCCGGCCGCGAATGAACGATCAACGAACCGTAAAGCGGTTGTCGTGGGCGTCGACCATCGGCGCCGTCTCGCCGCGATGCACCGTCGCACGATGGATTTCCCGGTTGCGCGCGACGGCGGCCGGGCTCGCGGGGTAGTCGTGATTCGGGCTCGGGATCACGCCATCGTGGCGCGCCCGCACCAGTTCCTGACGGACTTCCTGCCGGGTCTTCTGCTGCGCGGCCACGGCCTGGGAAAAGGCCGCCATCGACAGTGCGGCAGCGGCGATGACGATCATCGGTCGCGGAATGTTCATGTTGTTCGCTCCTTGCTGGAAATCCGTGACAGGAGCGTTCACTTTGAGCCGGCAGCGGTGCGGAATCGTGATCGCAGCATGACGGTTTCGTCACCACTTCCACACCATATGCGTCGCACTGCGAATGACATTTCGTCACGCGTTTCGCCATGCATGACGCGGCGATGACATTTTTCTCATTTGTCCCTCACCTCCACGATCCGAACGCTTTCCAGAATCGGCAGCGCCATCGCGATATTCCGCGCCCGCCGGCACCCCGCGCGGCACGAAATCGATCGATGCACGAAACGATCATCTTGACCTTCAGGGGCACACCATGAAAACTCCAGTTCGGCTCGCCATGATGTCGGGTGCGCTGCTCGCGACCGCTCACGCGGCCCACGCATCGGAAGTCACGTTATACGGCCTGTTCGATACGTCGCTGACGTACGTATGGAACGCCAACGCGGACGGCAGGAATCTCGTCGGCCTCGGCAACGGCAATCTGCTCGGCAACCGCTTCGGGGTGAAAGGCTCGGAAGATCTCGGCGGCGGGCTGAAAGCGATCTTCACGCTGGAAAACGGCTTCAATCCGAACACCGGCGCGCTCGGGCAGGGCAACCGGATGTTCGGCCGCCAGGCATTCGTCGGCCTCGAAAGCGCACGCTGGGGCACGCTGACGCTCGGTCGCCAGTACGATGCACTCGCGGATGTCGCGTGGCCGGTCACCGGCGACTTCTACTTCGGCAGCGTCTACGCAACACCCGGCGACGTCGACAACTACGACACGTCGTCGCGCACCGACAACGCGGTGAAATACACGTCGCCCGTGATCAACGGACTCCAGTTCGTCGGCATGTATGCGCTGGGCGGCGTGGCAGGCAAGAGCAGCGCCGGACAAACCTGGTCGGCCGGCCTGTCGTACAGCAACGGCCCGGTCGACGCGGCGGGCGGCTATTACTACGCGGCCAATCGCTCGTCACTCACCAACGGCATCCGCACCGGCTGGAATGGCACATCCGACGGCACGTTCGACGGGTCGCTGGTCAACGGCGGCTATATCTCCGCGAAATCGATCGGCATCGCGCGCGGCGCATTGCGCTACAACTTCGCGCCGTTCGCGGTCGGCATCGACTACAGCAACGCGCTGTACAAGGCCGATGCGATGTCCGCGTTTCGCAGCACGCAGAAGTACGACACCGCGCGCGGCTTCTTCAACTATCAGGCGACACCCAGCCTGCTCGTCGGCGTCGGCTACAGCTACACGCGTGCCCACGGCGATACGAGCGCAACCTACCATCAGATGTCCGCCGGCGCCGACTACATGCTGTCGAAGCGCACCGATCTCTACGCAGTCGGCGCATGGCAACGCGCGAACGGGGAGCAGCGCACGCTCGACGGCGGCACGCAAACGGCGCAGGCGTCGATCGGCTCGTATGGCTACGGCGGAACGCGCACGCAGGGCATCGTCAATCTCGGGTTGCGCCACCGGTTCTGACCGCGAAGGCATGACGCGCGCCGCGTGACGAAAATTTCATGTTCCGATCAGGTTCGCGAAGCGTCGTATCGCTACGATCGGAAACGTGACGGGCAGCGCCCGTTCCAGACCACGCAAGCGAGTCGCTGCCGCACGGCACGTCACGCGTTAGGCCCGGACACGTCGAGTGCCGGGCCTTTTTTTGATCGCGCGCCGACGATCAGGGCGTTGAATTGCGTTGCGGAAACAGGCAGTTGTGCGTCTTTACGTACAGGTTCGGATTGCCGCAACGATGCCCGGCGTAGTCGATCTGCTCGCCGGGCATGAGATCGGCCGGCACCGGCTTTTTCGCAGCGGCGGGCGCGGCCTGCGCAGTAGGCGGGGTGCCGGAACGTGTCGATGCGCAGCCCGAGAACAGCGGGACGATCAGGACTGCGATCAAGGCTAGGCGAATGGCGGGACGATGCACTTTTCGGTCCGGAAGGAAAGTCTGAACGAGGCCGCACGCGCTTCATACAGCGATTGCAAACGGCATGAATGCCGCCGGCCACATTGACCAGCGGCGGACTTCATGTTCCGCTTCCCGCTCATCGCGCCCATGACCCGAACATGACGATTGCGTCATGTCGGTCGCGTCCGAACGGCACCGCCCCTCATCACGCAATCTGACGCATTTTTCATCTCGCGATCACGATCACGCACGACTGCTTTCGCATACTGGGTCCATGGTTCGCCACCCGGCGGCCCTGATCAAGGAGAGCACTCGATGAAAACCGCAAAACTCGCAGCACTGTTCGTCACCGCCGCGCTGTCGCTCGGCATGGCCACGCAGGGCGCATTCGCGCAGACGCAAACGCAGGGCAAGACCCGCACGCAGGTTGTCAATGAACTGAAGCAGGCGCAGCACGACGGCGTCGTGCCGGTGAGCAAGACGCAGTACCCGCCCACCGGCGAGCTCGTCGCGCGCAACAAGGAACTGCATGGGATTTCGGTGCATGGCGGCGAGAAGAAGCCGCAGACCGACAACCACGACAACCTGACCGCGCAGAGATGATGCCCGGTCATACGACCGCGGGCGGCGCGCCGCGCACGGCCGCCTCATGGCGAACGCGCGGGCGTGCCCACCGGCGGTGTCAGGTATGGATGGCCGCCGGCCGTATCGGCTCGGCCGGCCGGCGCGGAAAGCGCAGCCAGAACGTCGTGCGCCGGCCGGGGTCGCTGTCGACGCCGCATTCGCCGCCGTGATTGTCCATGATCGACCGGACGATCGCGAGCCCCAACCCCGTCCCCTGCGCCGAGTTGTGCCGGGACGGATCGATGCGATAAAAGCGCTCGAAGATCCTTCCGACGTGCTGGGCCTCGATGCCGGGCCCCGTATCCGACACGGCGATCATCGTCGCCCCGCCCTGCTCCATGCAATCGATCGTCACGATGCTGCCGCGCGGCGCGTAGGCCAGCGCATTCGACAGCAGGTTGCTCAGCGCGCGCTGGTACAGCGTCAGATCCGCGTCGACCCACGCATGGCCGTCGACCTTCACCGTCACACCGGCATCCTCCGCAAGCGGCTCGTAATAGCCCGCGACGCGCCCCGCCTCTTCCGACGCATCCAGGCGCCGCACGCTGATCGACGTGCCGGCCTGCTCCGAACGCGCCAGGAACAGCATGTCCTCGATCATCCGCGACAACCGCTGGTATTCGTCGATGCTCGACTCGATCACGTTCCGGTATTCATCCGCGCTGCGCGGCTGCGACAGCACGACCTGCGCGGCCGCCTGCAGGTTCGTGAGCGGCGTGCGCATGTCGTGCGCGAGATTCGACGAGAACTGGCTCAGCCGCGTGAACGATTCGTTCAGCCGCTCGAGCATGCCGTTGAACGCGTGCTCGAGCTCCTTCAATTCGCCGGCCGTATCGAGCGCCGGCAGCGGATGGGCGAGCCGGCTCGTCGACATCTGTTCGGCGCGCGCCGCGAACCGCCGCAGCGGACTCAGCCCGAGCGCCGCGATGCCGTATGCGATCGCGGCCGCGAGCACCACGCCGAACACCTCGATCACGACGATCGTATAAGCGTGCGTGCGCAGCAGCAGCACGTCGGCGCTGCGGTCGTACTGCACCACGACGCGCACCACGGGCGCGCCCGCACCGGCAAGCGGCACATTCGTCACCAGATACTGCTGCCGTGCGCCGGGCGGCGCGACGCCCACCGGCACGCGCCCTGCATTCAGCGACATCAGGGGTGCAACGAGGCGGAAGCCCGGCGTGCCGACCAGGCGCGCGCCCGTGGCATCGAAGATCGCGAGATCCATGTTCGGATGACCATGCAACTGGTCGATCCAGATGTCGGTGTTGCGCGCGACGTCGGCCGTCGAGCGTGCTTCACCTAGGTGCGTACCCAACGCGGCGGATATGCCGGCCATCTGCTCGGCCGCCGTCGTGTCGACGCGATTGCTCAGCGCCTCGTACAGCGCGACGCCGCTCGACGCGAGGATCACCGACGTCGACAGGATGATCAGCGCGGTCAGGCGTCCGCGCAGCGTGCGCGGCAGCAGGCGCGCGATCATGCCGCGCTGCCGCCGCGCGCCTCGAGCACGTAGCCCATGCCGCGCACGGTGTGGATCAGCTTTGGGTCGTACGCGTCGTCGATCTTCGAGCGCAGGCGCCGGATCGCCGAATCGACGACGTTCGTGTCGCTGTTGAAATTCATGTCCCACACCTGCGACGCGATGGTCGCGCGCGGCAGGATCTCGCCTTCGCGGCGCATCAGCAGCCACAGCAGCGCGAACTCCTTCGCGGTCAGCAGGATCGTGTCGCCCTGCCGGGTGGCCTTGCGGCGGGTGAGGTCGAGTTCCAGGTCGGCCACGCGCAGCGTATTCGAATCGCGCGGCTGGCCGCGCCGCAGGATCGACTTGATTCGCGCGGTCAGCTCGACGAAGTCGAACGGCTTCGCGAGATAGTCGTCGGCGCCGAGCTCGAGCCCCTTCACGCGATCGCCGACATCGTCACGCGCGGTCAGGAACAGCACGGGCGTCGACTTGCTGCGCCGCAGGTTCTGCAGCAGCGTCCAGCCGTCCTGGCCGGGCAGCATCACGTCGAGCACGAGCAGGTCGTACTCCTCGGTTTCGGCCTGATGCTGGCCCGTGATGCCGTCCTCGACCCAGTCGACGACGTAGCCGGCCTCGGTCAGCCCCTTGCGCAGGTACGCGCCCGTCTTCGGTTCATCCTCGACAATCAAAATTCGCATCACGCATTACCCTTGAAGAAACCCAGCCGGCGCAGCACGCCCGAGCCGAAACCGCCGCGCAACGCCGTGCGCCACGACACCGCGTGGCTGACACGGTACAGCACCGGCAGCACCAGCAGCGTCAGCGCCGTGGACGACAGGATACCGCCGATCACGACCGTCGCGAGCGGGCGCTGCACCTCGGCACCGGTGCCGGTCGCGAACGCCATCGGCAGGAAGCCCAGCGACGCGACGAGTGCCGTCATCAGCACCGGCCGCAGCCGCGTGAGCGCGCCTTCACGCACGGCGGCCTCGAGCGGCATGCCTTCGTCGCGCAGGTTGCGGATGAACGAGATCATCACGAGCCCGTTGAGCACGGCGACGCCGGACAGCGCGATGAAGCCGACCGCCGCCGTGATCGACAGCGGAATCCCGCGCAGCCACAGCGACACGACGCCGCCGCTCAGCGCGAACGGAATGCCGGTGAACACGAGCAGCCCGTCCTTCACGTTGTTGAACATCACGAACAGCAGCACGAACACCATGAACAGCGCGAGCGGCACGACGAGCTTCAGGCGCTCGCTCGCGCTCTGCAGCTGCTCGAACTGACCGCCCCACGACACCCAGTAGCCGGCCGGCACGCGCACGTCCTGCTGCAGTTGGTCGCGCGCGTCGGCGACGAACGAACCGACGTCGCGGCCGCGCACGTTCGCGCTGACGACCACCCGCCGCTTGCCGTCCTCACGGCTGATCTGGTTCGGGCCGGGCGCGACGTCGATCGTCGCCAGTTCCGCGAGCGGCACATACGGCGCTGCCGCGAGCGGCGCGCTGGCGCCGGCCGCCGGTGCGGGCAGCGCGATCGGTAGCCGCTTGATCGCCTCGATGTCCGAGCGCAGCTCGTCGGGCAGCCGCACGACGATGTCGAAGCGACGGTCGCCCTGGAACAGCGTGCCGGCCTTCTGCCCGCCGACGGCCGCTGCAACCGAGTCCTGCAGGTCCGCAACGCTCACGCCGTAGCGCGCGAGCTTGTCGCGATCGAGGTTGACGGTCAGCACGGGCAGGCCGGTGGTCTGCTCGACCTTCACTTCCGACGCGCCCGGCACCTTCTGCAGCGCGGCCGCGATCTGCTCGCCGGTCTGGTTCAGCACGGCCATGTCGTCGCCGAAGATCTTCACGGCGACGTCGCTGCGCACGCCCGAGATCAGTTCGTTGAAACGCAGCTGGATCGGCTGCGAGAACTCGTACGCGTTGCCCGGCAGCTCGGCCAGCGCTTCCTCGATCTCGCGCACGAGCTGGTCGCGCGGCTTCTTCGGATCGGGCCACTTGTCGGCCGCCTTCAGCATGATGTAGCCGTCCGACAGGTTCGGCGGCATCGGGTCGGCCGCGATCTCGGCCGTGCCGGTGCGCGCGAACACGCGCTCGATCTCGGGGAAGCGCGCCTTCAGCGTCTTCTCGATCGACTTCTGCATCTCGACCGACTGCGACAGGCTCGTGCCGGGAATCCGCAATGCGGCAACGGCCAGGTCGCCTTCGTTGAGGCTCGGGATGAACTCGCTGCCGAGCCGCGTGGCCAGCCCGAGCGTGGCCAGCACGATCACGCCAGCACCGACCATCACGCGCGCCGGGCGCGTCATGAATGCGGCGAGCGCCGGCTCGTACGCGCGCCGCGCCCAGCCCATCAACCGGTTCTCCTTCTCCTCGACACGCTCGCCGATGAACAGCGCGACAGCCGCCGGAATGAACGTGACGGTCAGCACCATCGCGGCCGCGAGCGCCATCACGACGGTAATGGCCATCGGGTGGAACATCTTGCCTTCGACACCGGTGAGCGCAAAGATCGGCAGGTACACGACCATGATGATCAGTTGCCCGAAGATCAGCGCGCGACGCGCTTCCTGCGACGCGCCGAACACCTCCGCGAAGCGCTCGTCGCGTGTGAGCGGCCGGCCCGCGGCGGCCTGCGCGTGCGCAAGCCGCCTCACGCAGTTCTCCACGATCACCACCGCGCCGTCGACGATGATCCCGAAGTCGAGCGCGCCGAGGCTCATCAGGTTCGCGCTCACCTTCGCGTTCACCATCCCGGTGAAGGTCATCAGCATCGACAGCGGGATCACGAGCGCCGTGATCAGCGCCGCGCGCATGTTGCCGAGGAACAGGAACAGCACGGCGATCACGAGGATCGCGCCTTCGAGCAGGTTCTTCTTCACCGTCGCGACGGCCTTCTCGACGAGCACCGTGCGGTCGTACACGGGAATCGCCTTCACGCCCGCCGGCAGCGTGCGGTTCACGTCCTCCATCTTCGCGGCGACGGCCTTCGCGACCGTGCGGCTGTTCTCGCCCATCAGCATGAAGACCGTGCCGAGCACGACCTCCTCGCCGTCCGACGTCGCCGCGCCGGTGCGCAGCTCGCGGCCGATGTCGACCAGCCCGACGTCCTTCATCCGCACCGGCACGCCGCCGACGTTGGTCAGCACGATGCTGGCAATGTCGTCGACGGTGCGCGCCTGGCCCGGCACGCGCACCAGATACTGCTCGCCGCGCTTCTCGATGTAGCCGGCGCCGACGTTGTCGTTGTTGCGTTCCAGCGCGCGCACGACGTCGGCGAGCGTCAGCCCGTACGACATCAGCTTGGCCGGATTCGGCGCGACGCGGTATTCCTTCACGTAGCCGCCGATCGAGTTGACCTCGGTCACGCCGCGCACGTTGCGCAGCTGCGGCCGGACGACCCAGTCCTGCAGCTCGCGCAGGTCGGCCGCCGTATAGCGCGTGCCGTCGGGCTTGCGCGCGTTGGCGTCGGCCTCGACGGTCCACAGGTAGATCTCGCCGAGGCCCGTCGACGTCGGCCCCATCGCGGGCGCGATACCGGCCGGCAGCTTGTCCTTCGCTTCCTGGATGCGCTCGTTGACGAGCTGCCGCGCGAAATAGATGTCGGTGCCGTCCTTGAAGATCACCGTGACCTGCGACAGCCCGTAGCGCGAGATCGAGCGCGTCTGCTCGAGGCCCGGCAGGCCGGCCATCACGGTCTCGACCGGATAGGTGATGCGCTGCTCGGCCTCCAGCGGCGAATAGCCGGGCGCGGCCGTGTTGATCTGGACCTGCACGTTGGTGATGTCGGGCACCGCGTCGATCGGCAGCTTCTGGTAGCTGAACACGCCCAGCGCGGCCACGGCCGCGATCGCCAGCATCACGAGCCAACGGTGCGCAATCGCAAAGCGGATCAGGCGCTCAAACATGACGGGATTCCTTGAAACGGGGCACGGTCACCCTCGACGGACGGGCCGCCCGGCCGGTCACCCGGCGGGCCGGAAAGCGGGTCGCATATCGGGCCGCAAGGCGCGCAACGGCGCACACGTATCGCTCATTCATGTTCCGCACTCCCCTTGCCGAGTTCGGCCTTCAGCACGAAGCTGTTCGACGCTGCGTATTCCTGGCCCGGCTTGAGCCCCTTCAGCACTTCGGTCGCACGTTCGTCACGCCGGCCCGTTTCGACGGCCTGCGCGACGAAACCCTTCGACGAGCGCACGAAGACGGACGGTGCGCCGTCGACGTCCTGCAGCGCGTCGCTCGCGACCGCGAGCGGCACGGCCTGCTTGCCCGCATCGACCGACACGTTCACGAACATCCCGGGCCGCCACACGCCATCCGGGTTCGGCAGCACGACGCGCGCCGGCGCAGTGCGCGTCTGTTCACCGAGCAGCGACCCCACGTACGCGATCGGGCCGCTCGAACGCGATTCGAACGCGGTTGCGATAACCGTCGCATCGCGGCCGACCCGCACGTCGTTCAACCGTTGCGCCGGCACGGCCATCTCGGCCCATACCGTCGACAGGTCGGAGATCACGAACATGCTGGCATCGGCGGCAACCGCTTCGCCCGGCGTTGCATGCTTCTCGACGATCGTGCCCGCGAACGGCGCGCGCAGTTCGTAGCGGTTCAGCGCGCCCGCGCCGACCGGCGCGTTCAGCGCGGCGAGCTTCTGCCGCGCGTTCTGCACGGCGATCTCGGCTTCACGCAACTGCACCTGCGCCTGCTGGTAGTCCTGCTCGGCCGAGATGCGCTCCTTCCACAGCGTGCGCTCGCGCTCGTAGGTCGCGCGCGCGCCCGACAGCCGGCGCTCGGCCGTCAGCAGCTCGCTGCGCCGGTCGGCGAGATCGGTGCTCGCGATCACGGCCAGCACCTGCCCCTTCGCCACGTTCTGCCCGAGCGACACCGACACCTGCTCGACGATGCCGGCCACGCGCGGCACCACGTGCGCGGTGCGATCCTCGTTGAACTTGATCTCGCCCGGCAACTGGAACGGCGTCGCGATCTGCGCGGGGCCGGCCTTCGCCAGCGCGATCTTCGAAGTCGCGAGCTGCGCGTCGGTCAGCGCGATCGCGCCGTCGGCGCGGGCGAACGGGAACGACGCCGATTCGTCGCCCGCCTTCACATCGATCGTCGCGTCGAACACGTGCGGCTTGCCGATCGACTGCGCGGACATGAACTTCTGGCCGGCCGCGTCGAAACGCAACGGCTCGTGCGTGCGGTCGTAGCGAACCAGCGTGCCGGACACGGTGACGCCCTTGTCGGCCGGCTTGCCGTCGACGAACGGATAGACGATGAGGCGCGCGTCGCCGGGCTTCTCCGTCATCACGATTTCGATGGACAGCTTGCCGCGCTTGAGCACGACACCGCCGCGCTCGCCGGCGGCTTCGGCGGATGAAGCGGCAACGGCCGCCGCCGACGCGGCCGCGCCGTTGCCGCCGCTGTTGCGCGTGACGCCGAGTGCGCCGATGACGATCCCGGCACTGCCGAGCACGACCGCCGCGATGATCAGGATTCTGCTGCGTGACATGGTGATCCTTCAGGTAAGAGTGGCATCCGTTCCGCTATTGCGCGACCGGCGCGAGCGGCGTGCCGACGAGCCGGCCGATGTCGGCGCGGGCCGTATGGGCATCGGCGAGCGCGCGCACGTATTGCGACTGGCCCTGGAACAGCGTGCGCTGCGCGTCGAGCACGTCGAGGAAGCTGAATTTCCCGAGCTCGTAGCCGCGCGACATCGCGTCGAGCGCGAGACGCGCTGCCGGCAGGATGTCGGCCTTCAGCCGCTGCGCTTCCTGCGCGGCGGCTTCGAAATTCGCGTATGCCTGCGTGAGGTCCAGCCGCAGGCGCGTGCGTTCGCGATCGAGATCGGCATTCGCGCGCACGGCCTTGTGCGTCGCCTCGAGCAGCGCGCCCTTGTTCGTGTTGAACAGCGGAATCGGGATCGACACGCCGACTACCGCCTGGTTGTCCGGCACGCCGCCCGTGGTCACGCGTTTCACACCGGCGCTGATCGTCACGTCTGGAATGCGCCGCGCGCGTTCGAGCGACACGGCCGCGTTCGAACGCAGCATCTCGGCGCGCGCGATCCGGGCAAGCGGAGAATCATCGAGCTGCGCGGTCAACGCGGACAGCGGCTCGACCGGCGGCACGGCTTCGAGGTCGCCCTGCACCGCAAGCCGGCCGTCGCGTGCTTCGCCCATCACCGCGTTCAGCTTTTCGCGCGCGACCTCGACATGGCCGCGCGCGGTCACGACTTCGATCTGCACGCCTGCCGCCGCCACGTGCGCCTTGGTCGCCTCGACCGGCGACACCTTGCCGGCCTGTGCGCGGCGGCTCGCGAGATCCGCGGAGCGCGCGGCGATCGCGGCCGATTCCTCGGTCACCTGAAGCTGGCGCTGCGCGGCCAGCAGCCCGTAGAACGCGGCGATCACGTCGGCGCGCACGACGGCGCCCTGCTCGTCGAGCGATGCATTCGCCGCTTCCCTGCCGTACGACGCGACATCGAGCCGCGCGCTGCGCTTGCCGCCGAGTTCGATCGTCTGGTTGATCAGCGCGGTCGACGTGCGCTCGGCGCGACGAAACCCTTCCTGCAGGAACGACACTTCGGGATTCGGACGCGCGCCGGCCTGCATCAGCGCGCCGGCCGACGCATCGACGTCCGCGCGGGCGCCGCGCAGCGCCGGATTGTTGCGGGCCGCGACCGATAGCGCATCGGCAAGCGTCAACGAGGGGGAAGGGAGCGTGTCGGGGGGCGGTGCGCCGATCGGCGCGGCGCTGCCGGAGGCAGCCGGGGCCGGCCCCGGCGACAGCGACGGCTGCGCATGAGCCGTCGCGGCCATCGCGAAGACGATGGCCACGGCGAGGTTGAGCTTGAGCATGTTCGGTTCTGCGGTAACGGTTCGCGACCGATGCTACGGTCCGGCCGCAGTGCGAACATGAGGCGAAGATGATATTTCCGTCATGTTGAGCGTGACGTACTCGCCGAATCGATGGGCATATCTGCCCTGATAGCCAACTGTACGCGACGTCCAAGCTCTCGCGTCCGATCGGACTATGCGGTCAAAGTTAATCGGATTCGTCGCATCGTTCCCGATCACTCGATTCGGTCACGTCAAAATCATAGAAATATTCTGCATTCGAAAATTTCGAACGAGTTCTATAGACATAGTCACTCGAAAATATGATTTTTCAAGATTCCGGGAACACGAACGCAACCATGCTCAGAATAATTTTCACGGCACTAATCGCCCTCATCGCAACGTCGTTCTTTTTCTTCACAGATGCTGCAGCAAAATGCCAGGAATCACAAAATCTGCCGTCACAGCAATTTTTCGTTGCATTCCCACCCAACAGTCACGAATTCTCCGAATCCGAACGAATGCGAATTGCACGATGGGTCTTGGCAATGAACACAAAATATCCAATACAAAACTGGATAGACATCATTGGCAGCGCGTCAAGAAGTGAAACCACCCCCGATCGACTCGCAACGAAACGTGCTGCCGCGACGGCGAAGTTGGTCATAGACGATGGCTTGATCAACGCGCCACTTCAGATAAAAACGCAAATTTATCCAGTCAACAGCACAACCGTGTCAACGTCGGAAACCCGTGAGGTCACCGTTCAAGTGAGCCCCGGCTGCCTCGACAACTGCTGTACGGGCCACTGACACGAACGCCGCCGCGCTTGCGTTTAACCCCACATATCCAGCGCTTTCGTGCGGGGACCCATCGAATCTATCCGGCAAGATTTCGATTTTCAAATCGATAATGATTCGAGCGAAATCGAAGCTATCAGGGGGTTCTCGAGAATCAGACAGCCCCTTGCTTCGCTCGCCGCCGCTGCACGAGCCAGTCGAGCAATTGCCGCCCGTCGCGCTCGCCGAACCAGCGAGCGTGACCGATCAGGTAGCCGTCGTACGCGATGTCGACGATCGCCGGCGCATCGATGACGCAGCCGAAATAAGCGACTTCCGACAGCGCGAACTCCGTATGCACGATCGGCAGCAGCGCGACCAGCGCCGCGTAGGCTTCGTCGCTCAGCGGTTCGAGCGATTCGTAGCCGTCGAGCAGCGCGTCGATCTGCGCGTACTCGACGCGCCGCGCATCGGCCGGCGCCATCCAGTCGACCGTATTGCGCTCGATCGCGAGTGCGAGATCCATCACCGCACAGGTGCGATCCGACAGCCCGAAATCGAGTACCGTCCGCACCTGCGCGCCAGGTCCTGCCTCGGTCCACAACAGGTTCGACGCATGCCAGTCGCCGTGTGTCCACAACGGCGTAAGCGCGGGCAGCAACGGCACGAGGCGTGCGTGATACGGGCCGATCGCGTCGGCCACGTCGCCGCGCCAGTCGCGCGCACCAAGCGCGCACACGAGCAGCGGCTGCGCGTCGACCCAATGTTCGAGCGCGCCCGCAAGATCGGCGGACGACAGCACGCGAAAGCTCGACAGCAGGGTCCGCACGGGCCGCGCCGGCGCATCGTAGCCGGCCGACGCGCGATGCAGCTCCGCCAGCGCGCGGCCGGCCGCGTATGCGTGCGAAGCATGCGTGAACGGCTGCCACGACATCACGCCGCGATACGGGTCGACGCCGGGCGCGCGCACGTGCACCTCGTAGGTCCAGTCGCCGGACGCGAATGCGGTCGCGCCGTCGCGGTCGGCAAGAATATCCACCACGGGCATCCCGCGTTCGCGAAGATGCGCGATGAAGCGATGCTCTTCCTCGAGCCCTTCCACATCTCGCAGGCTCACGTGATGACGCTTGACGAACAGCCCGCGCCCGTCCGTCATCTGGACCAGGACGGCCGCCGCGAACTGCCGCGGGCTGTGCCATGTGAGCCGCGCCGGCGCGCCGGCGCCGTCGATCCGCGCGAGCACCGCCGCCACCTCGTCGTGTGTCATCAGCGGCCAGTCGCGCTCGGCCTGTTCGCCGTCGACACCGAATTGCGGCGGCGCGACGTCACGCGACAGGGATCCGTCCGGCTCGAGTGGGAATGACATGAACGACGTTGCTCCGTGGTTGAATCCGAATCGGCGCGGAATCAGCGCGCGCCGCCGCCTGTTGCCAGCGCACCGCCGGCCGCCGCGCGCAGCGCCGCGGCCGTGCGACTCCAGTCGCGCCAGCCGACGACGGCCAGCCCGATGAACAGCGCATAGAGTCCGGCCGTCAGATACAGTTCCTTGAACACGAACATCCCGACGTACACGACGTTCACGACGATCCACAGCCCCCACGACGCGATGTAGCGCCGCGCGGTCCAGTATTGCGCGACGAGGCTGAACGCGGTCAGCGACGCATCGACGAACGGCAGCGCCGCATCGGTCCAGCGCGCCATCATGCCGCCGAGCAGCGCGCTGCCGGCGACGGCCGCGATCAGGTCGGGCAGCATCTGCATCGGCCGCACGCCCGTGACGGGTGCGACGTCCCCCGCCGGTGCCGCGCTGCCATTAGCCTCGCTCGCACGCTGCGCGAGCCAGCGTTGCCAGCCGTACACCTGCAGTACCGCGAACGCGCCCTGCAGCAGCATGTCCGAATACAGCTTCGCGTCGAAGAAGATCCAGCCGTACAGCGCAACCGACACGAGCCCGACCGGCCAGCACAGCATGCGCCGTTTCGCGGTCAGCCAGATCGCGAGCGCGCTGACGATCACGCCGGCGATTTCGAGTGGGGACATCGTCTGTGCTCTCCAGGTTAGCCGCCGGGGCCGCACATCACGCGGCCGGTTCCCGACGGTCAGAAATCATAGGTCAACGACACGCGCGCAGTGCGCGGCGCACCGGGGAACAGGTACGCATCGCCCTGCTGCTCGCCCGCGTCGCGCCAATAGAACTTGTTGAACAGGTTGTCCACCGACACGCGCAGCACCGTGCGATGGCCGCCGATCTTCGTCGTATAGCGCGCGCCGAGATTGAACACGAACCACGACGGCACGCGCGCGGTGCCCTCCTCGTTCGCATTGCGGGCCGCGCTGTACTCGACGCCGCCCAGCACGTTCAGCCCCGCGACGCCCGGCACCGCGTAATCCGCATACACCGTCGCGCGCAGCGCAGGCACGTTGATGATCTGGTGCCCTTCGTACGCCGGCGAACCTGAATCGTACGCACGCGCACGAATCGCCGCGACGCTGGCCGTCAGCCCCAGGCGCTCGGTCACGCGCCCGGCCGCGCCGAGCTCGATTCCCTGGTGCCGCTGCGTGCCGCGCTGCACGAACGTGTAAGTCGTGCCCGATGCGTCCGGGTCGGCGAACTGGAACGGCTTGCTGATCGAGAACACGGCGGCCGTGAGGCTCAGCCGGTCGAGCCAGTCGTATTTTGCGCCGACCTCGAACTGGTGCGATTCGACGGGCGGCAGGAACGCATACGCGTTGGTCGCGCGCACGGGCGCCTGGTCGCCGAGCGACAGCGCCTTGCTGTACGACGCGTACAGCGACAGCACGTTCACCGGCTTGTAGACGAGCGCCACCTGCGGCAGGAACACCGAGCGGTCGGTGTGCGTCGCGTCGCCGTCGAGGCTGCTCCAGCTGCGCTGGCGCAGCAGCACTTCCTTGCCGCCCGCGAGCACCTGCCAGTGCTCGCCGATGCTGATGCGGTCGAGCCCGAACACACCGTACTGCCACGCATCGAGGCGCGGATACGACGGGCCGGGCGAATTCGGCGACGGCGAGAACGTCGTGTCGGGCCCGTAGATGTTCTCGCTGCCCACGTAGTCGTACACGGCGTCGGCCATGCTCACGACGCGGCGCTGCACGCTCACGCCGAGCGTCAGCTCGTGCCGCAGCGGCCCTGTCGCGAACTTGCCGGTCGTGACCGCGCGCAGGTCGTCGTTGCGCCGATATTCGCCGGGGCTGCGGAAGTCGTACACGTCGTAGTCGCCGTTCGCACCGAAGAAGAACGGCGACGTCGCACCGGCCGCGCAGCTCGCCGCGTACGAGCAGCCGTACGCGAACGCGCTGTTGTCGTCGATCATCGTGCGGCTGCGGCCGGCGGCGATGTAGGCCTTCCAGTCGTCGTTGAACTGGTAGTCGAAGCGCGCATTCAGGTTCAGCGCGTCGGTCGTCACCGGCTTCGCCCACGGCTGCGTGCCGAGCGCCTTCGACGTCGTCTTGACCGACGGCACGACGGTGCCGCCGAGCAGCTGATAGCCGGGGGCGGAACGCTGGATCCACTGCTGGAATTCGGCGTTGAACTGCAGGCTCGCACGCGGGCTGATGTCCCAGTCGGCGGCGATCGAGCCGAACGTGCGCCGTCCGTTCGTGCCGTCGATATACGAGTGCATGTTCTCCTTCGCGGCATTGATCCGGAAGCCGAACTGATTGTCGGGGCCGAAGCGGCGGCCGAGATCGACGGCCGCCGACGTCGAGCCGCGGCTGTCGACGCCACCCGTCACGCTCGCGACGTTCGCCGAGCGCTTCGTCACGAAGTTGATCACGCCGCCCGGCGCGACGACGCCGCTGTCGATGCCGGCAAGCCCCTTCAGGATCTCGACGCGCTCCTTGTTCTCGAGCGGCACGTTCTGCTCGCCGGACACCGTGAGCCCGTCGATCCGGATCGCGCTCGCGAGATCGACCGGGAAGCCGCGGATCGCAAAGCCCTCGAAATAACCGACCGGCGCATAGTCGTTGACGACCGACGCGTCATTGCGCACGACGTCGCTCAACCGCTTCGCCTGCTGGTCGTCGAGCTGCGCGCGCGTGACGACGCTCACCGACGCCGGCGTGTCGCGCAGCGGCGTGTCGTCGAGCCCCGCGACCGACGCATTGCGCACGCGCAGCGCATTGCCGCGCTCGCCGCTCACCGTGATCGTCGGCAGCGTCGCGCTGCCGGCCGCCTCCGTGTCCAGCGCCGGCGTGTCGCCCTGCGCCGCGGCGGCCTGGGCCGCGAAAAGCGTGATGCCGAGACCGACGCCAAGCCCGACCTTCGCGCGCCGCCGCCGTGCGGGCGACGCTGTTGTTCTATTCACCGTCATTGTTCTGGATGGAAAACTCGCCACTCGACCCTGTCGAAACCCGTTACGAAGCTGCGAAGCGTGCCCGCGCGCGACATTCATCAGACGAACCGGACGATGCGGCACGCAAGCGGGCCGCTCGGTCGGGAAGGCGCAGGATGGGACATCGGATTCAGGTGACGCACCAGGCACCGACGCGGCCGTCGACGGGTTCGTCGGGGGCGTGTCGGGCGGCCGGCTGCATCGCACAGTCTTGTCGTGCGGGGGGACGCTTCGAACGCCTCGGTGCGGGCGCGACGCATTGGCGCGCACCGTTCGCTGGAACGGCGGCGTGCCCGTCGCGCGCGACATCGCGGCGCGGCGCGCATTTTACCCCGGGCGGGGCTGACCGCCCGGGAATCGGGCGAAACGGGAGGCGGAGAAGGCGTGAATGGGGGGAGCGCGATTCGCGCGGCACGACGACGGTGTCGATCAGCGCGTGACTTGCGTCGTGCGCGCCCGCTTCAATGAGCGGCGCCGTTTCGCGCCGGTCATACGGCCGGCAACCGGAGCGGGAACGTTCGCCCGCTCGCGATTCATCGGCCGTCTGCTCAGAACCCCTGCATCGTCACGGTCGGATCGACGACCAGGTGCACGACGCCGTAGATGACCGCGCCGACGAGCACCGCGAGGATGATCGCCACGAACGGCAGCAGCGTGAAGTTGACGTTGGCGAGATCGGCCGCGTGCGCCTTGCTGTTGCGTACGCCGAAGAAACTCCACAGGACCAGTTTGATCATGCCGAGCAGTTTCATGATTGCGCTCCTTTCATCTATCGGTTGACGCTATCGTCGATCCGACCGGCATCCGAAAAAAGAAGCAGTTGCGCGCGCTTTTCGCGCAGCAGGCCGTCTGCGGCGGCATGTCGCATGCGTGAGTCAGCGGTCGAGAACGAGCAGTTCCGTCCCTTTCGCGGGCCGCGCGACGCACAGCAGCGCGCAACCGGGTTCGACCTGTGCATCGGGCGCCTGCTCGTAGTCGACCGCGCCGGACAGCACGCGCGTCGCGCACGTGCCGCACGACCCGGAACGGCATTCGGACGGCACGTCCACACGCTGCCCTTCCGCGAATTCGAGCAAAGAACCGTCGGCGGGCGTCCACGCGGCTTCGCGGCCAGTGCGCCGGAAGACGACCGGCACGCTCGCCGCCGCCGGCGTGGCAGACGTGCGGGTCGCGCTGCGTGCCACGCTCGACGGCCCGAACGCCTCGAAACGGATGCGTTCGTCCGGCACGTTCAGCGCGCGCAATCCGTCGTACAAGTCGCGCATGAACGCCGACGGCCCGCAGAGGTAGAAATCGTAATCGTCGAACGAAAGGATTCGCTTCAGCTGCGCGACGTCGATGCGGCCGGCATGCGCTGCCGAGCCTTCGTGAGGATGACTGTCGAACCAGTGAAGCGACAAGCGCGCGTCGGCGGCTGCGACGCGTGCCAGTTCCTCGGCGAACGGTCGATCGGCTGCTTCACGCGCACCGTGTACGAACACCACGCGGCGCGAAGGTGGCGCGTCGGCCAGCGCACGGCGCAGCATCGCGATCATCGGCGTGATGCCGATACCGGCCGACACGAGCACGGCCGGGCGCGGGCTCGCGAGATCGAAAGAGAAGCGGCCGCGCGGCATCTGCGCGTCGAGCGTCATGCCCGCGTGCGCGTGATCGTGCAGCCACGCCGAGACGCGCCCTTCGCGCTTCACGGCGATTCGATAGAGCGCGCCGCCCGGCGCATCGGAGAGCGTGTAGCTGCGGATCGCCGGCGCATCGCTGCCCGGCAGCGGGATGCGCAGCGTCAGGTGCTGCCCGGCTTCGTAGGCAGGCAGTGCGCCGCCTTCCGCCGGTTCGAAATGGAACGAGCGGATCGCGCGCGCTTCGTCGACGATCTTCACAACGCGCAGTGAGCGCCATGCGGGTGCCGACGTCGATGCGGTGCGCAATGCCGATGCGGATTCGCGTGCGGATGCGGATGCGGATGCCGATGCGGATGCGGATGCGGATGCGGATGCGGATGCGGATGCGGATGCGGATGCGGACGGTACCACCACGCCTGCCCCTGCGGTTGCGTTTGCGCCCACACCCGCCGCCATCGCCGCGAACTGCGGCGCACGCTCGACCGCCGACCACCGGAACGGCAGCACCGCGCGCATGTGCCGCACCTCCCGCACATGGAACCGCACGACCCGCTGCGCGCCGTCGAACGACGCGACGAGCGGCCCGTCCCACACGATCTCGGCGCGCGCGGCCACATACAGCAGGTCGCCGTTGTCGAAATCGACGAACAGCAGCCCCGCGCGCGGATCTTGCTGCAGGTTCCCGAGCGTGTTGAAGAAGCGGTTGCCGCTGAAATCCGGCGTCGTCAGCGTGCGTGCATCGTCGACACGCACGAAGCCCGGCATCCCGCCTCGATGCGATACGTCCGCGCCGCGCGCGGCGCCCGCATCCGCCGACGTGTTCGCGCTCGCGACGAAGAACGTATCGGCCTGCGCCAGCAGCGCGCGATCGGCGTCGTTCAACGCATCCGACACGTCCGGCTCGGCAAACGCATCGGCTTCCCGTGCGACGAACGTCGGCTTGCGCCCCTGGATGTACTTCGCACAGTTGCCGAAGCTCTGCTCGACCGCGATCGTCAGCGCATCGCCGTCCACCGCGCGCACGACGCCGTTGACGCGATTGCGCCGCCGCGTATCGAATTCGATCCCGAGGCCGCCGAGCGGCGCGCCCGGCTGCCACGCGCCGGCCAGCGGATCGCCGGGCAGCGCGCGCGCCGCGATGCGCAGCGTGCGCGGATCCGGCGACGTCACGAAGCCCGGCGCGGCGGCCCGCAGCGTCGCCCACGGCTGGCCCTGCGCATCGACACCGCCGAGCACGAAGAACGGCAGTTGCGCGAAAAACGTCCGGTGCTGGTCCGGCATGAAGCGCCGGATCCCGCGCCGGCCGGCCGAACCCGCGGCCTCCGTCACGCCCGCGCGCTGCTGCACGGCGAGCTCGCCCGCGTGAAACGGCGCAGTGTCGAGTTCCCAGCCTGGTACGACGGCGGTCGGGGTGTTCATCACGTTCTCCCTGGACAGGCCCGGCTTCGGTGGGCGTTACGCGGCAAGCAGGCCCGCGCGCGTCGTCGGCATTGCGACGAAGCCCGGCAGCGCCTCGATGCGCGCGAGCCACGCACGCACGTGCGGATACGGTTCGAGCGACACGCCGCCCTCCGGCGCATGCGCGATGTACGAGTAAGCGGCGATATCGGCGATCGTCGGCTGCGCGCCGGCCGCGAACGGCTTGCCGGCCAGCTCGCGGTCGATCACGTCGAGCACCTTCGCGGCCGTGCGCTTGGCGGCCTCCTGGTCGAGCTTCGCGCCGAATACGGTCACGAGCCGCGCGGCAGCCGGCCCCGATGCGATCGGCCCCGCCGCATACGACAGCCAGCGCTGCACGAGCGCCGCGCCGGCCGGATCGTCGGGCAGCCAGTGCGCGTCGCCGTAGCGCTTCGCGAGATACACGAGGATCGCGTTCGAATCGGCGATCACCGTGCCGCCGTCGTCGATCACGGGCACCTGCCCGAGCGGATTGAGCGCGAGGAACGCCGGTTCGCGCTGCGCGCCGGCCGCCAGATCGACGTCGACGGTCTCGGACGGCAGGCCGAGCAGCGACACGAACAACCGGACGCGATGGGCGTGCCCGGACAGCAGGAACGAATAGACGCGGATCGGCGAGGCGGGCTTGCGGGCGGCAGACATGGAAACACTCCGGAATCTCGCGCCGCCGGGGATCGGCGACGAACGACTGCAGCGTAACGCTCGCCGTTCGTCACCAGAAGACGGATAATCGCGGAAACATTATCCTTTCCCATAGGACAATCAACGATGGCCGATCTGCGCGACGTGAACCTGAACCGGCTGGCGATCTTCGTCGCAGTGGTCGACGCCGGCTCGCTGACAGCTGCGGCCGAGCGGCTCGGCCTGGCGAAGACGGTCGTCAGCACGCACATGCAGCGCCTCGAATCCGAGGTCGGCGCGAACCTGCTGGTGCGCACGACGCGGCGGCTGAGCGTGACCGACGCGGGGCGGGCGTTCTACGACGCGTGCCGCGACATCGTGCGCGCCGCCGAAAGCGCGCTCGACGCGGTGTCGTCCGATGCGGGGCCGCTGCGGGGCACGCTGCGCGTGAGCGTGCCGATCGACTACGGCGCGCTGGTCGTCGCGCCTGCCGTGGTCGCGTTGCGCGACCGGCATCCGGGGCTCGACGTCGAACTCGTCGCGAACGACCGCGTGGTCGATCTCGTCGCGGAGAACCTCGACGTCGCGATCCGCATCGGCCGCCTCGCCGATTCGAACTATCGGGCGGTGCAGCTCGGCACGTACGAGAAATGGCTGGTGGCGAGCCCCGCGTTCGTCGCGCGCCACGGACGGCCGCAAGATCCGGATGCGATCGCCGCGTTGCCGTTCGTGATGCTGTCGACGCTGCCGCACTCGCATACGGTCAAACTGGAAGACGCGAACGGCAACACCGCTTCCGTGCGCTGTGTCGCGCAGGTCGTGTCGAACACCGCCACCGCGTGCCGCGCGATCGTGCTCGCGGGCGGCGGCTTCGGGCTGCTGACGGATTTCTCGACCGCCGACGACGTCGCAGCCGGCCGGCTCGTGCGGCTGCTGCCCGCGTGGCGCTCGGCGCCGGCCGGGATTCACGCGGTGTATCCGTCGACGCGGCTGCCTTCGCCGAAAGTGCGGGCGTTCGTCGATGCGATGAAGGCGAGGATCGGGGAGACGGCGGGCGCGCCGGTGGGTGCGACGCGAGCGAAACACACGAGCAGCTGATTCCGGATAGCCGGCCCCGTCCGGCATGCCCGCCTGCAATCCCGTCGCTTTAACTCACCTCCAACATCCTTTCTGCAGGCTTTCGCATTAAAAACGAATATGCCCTTTATTATTCAAAAAAATCGGTTTTTGTATTTTCCGTTTTTCTACTAATCTTGTTCCCAAGCAACACGATGATTTGAGTTTACCGAAACGCTTCAATTCCTTCCTTTGTTCAATCAAGGAGCCTGAAATGCAAAGCGCCGCAATTTCGTGGGGAACCGCGCCGGTGATCCGCGTCTAGACGGCCAGCGGCAACAAGATCACCGAGCGCTGCTGCGACGACCAGCACGGGTACGCGCGGCAGCTATACGGGTTCGTGATCGAACGTGCCTGGGGCGCGATGATGTTCGCGCCACGATCGGCGCAATGCGAACTGAAATTCGCATTGCGTCGCTTTTTAATTTCATTCACATGGCCTTCATCAATTCATCGCCATATGGATTCATAATTTAAAACAATGAATTTTATTTAAATTGGTTTTACAACAAAAAATCGCCGGCCTTCCATTTATGTAACAGACGATTAAATCACGCAGGAAGACGACACGGCACCCGGTGCGCTGTGCCGCCATCGCTTTATTTTCATTTTCAACCGGCGTTGCGAAAGCGCGATGCCTTCCGGTTACCCGATCTCCCGCAACGTCCCCAACAGCACCTTCCTGCAACTCGCGACCATCTGCGCCTCCGGATCGCGATAGTCGGTGAGCAGCCACGCCGCGCCGACGTTCGTCATCGCGCCGACGAGCGCGAGCCCGATCAGCCGCTGCTCGGTGCGCTCCGCAGACGTTGCCGCTTCGCGCGGCGCGCCGATCGCCATGATCAGCTTGCCGAAGTCGATCAGCATGCGCTGGTAGGTCATGTCGGTGTCCGCGCTCACGCCCATCACCTCGAGCAGCAGCACGCGCGCCGCGCACGGGTCGCGCAGAAACGCAAAGAACGCGGCGAGCCCCGCGTCGACGCTCTCGCGCAGGTCACCGCCGCGCTCGGCCACCGCCCGCCCGACCGCGTCGTGCAGCTGCTGCGCATGATGCAGGTAGGTGCAGCGCAGCAAATCCTCGGTGCTGTCGAACGCCGCATAAAAATAGCGATCGTTCAGTTTCGCTTCCTGGCAGATCGACCGCACGGTCGCCTTGCGGAACCCGACCGTGCCGAACACGCGCGTCGCTGCGCGAATCAGCGCGTCGCGCCGCTCCGCGGCCCGCACCTCGGGAGCCACGCCACCATACGACCGGCCCCTTTTTTCCGTTTCGAGTGCTTTCTCCATTCCGCTATTTGACATCAGGACACCCGAAAACTAAAGTGGTGACGAACAACACCACATTAGACGCGCCGCCGGCGCAGCGCAAGCGGAACGGGAGGAGCAACGCATGAACGGGTTTTCCGGCAAGGTCGCCGCGATCACGGGCGCCGGTTCGGGCATGGGCCGCAGCCTCGCGGTCGAGCTCGCGCGGCGCGGCTGCGAGGTCGCACTGAGCGACGTCAACGACGTCGGGCTCGCCGGCACGGCGGCCGCCTGCGCGCAGCACGGCGTGCGCGTGAGCACGCGGCGGCTCGACGTCGCCGACCGCGATGCGGTGTTCGCATGGGCCGATTTCGTGCGCGCGGAGCACGGCAAGGTCAACCTGATCTTCAACAACGCGGGCGTGTCCCTGGCCGCGAGCGCCGAGACCGCACGCATCGCCGATCTCGAATGGATCGTCGGCATCAACTTCTGGGGCGTCGTGCACGGCACGCAGGCGTTCCTGCCGCATCTGCGCGCATCGGGCGACGGGCACATCGTCAACACGTCGAGCCTGTTCGGCCTCGTCGCGATGCCCACCCAAAGCGCGTACAACGCGACCAAGTTCGCGGTGCGCGGCTTCACCGAGGCGCTGCGGATGGAGCTCGAACTCGACGGTGCGCCGGTGAGCGCGACCTGCGTGCATCCGGGCGGCGTCGCGACGAGCATCGTCGACGCTGGCCGCGTCGACACCAGCATCCATGCGCTCACGGGCCAGGACGAAGCAACCCATCGCCGCCAGGCGAACCGCCTGATCAACGCGACGACGGCCGACGACGCCGCGCGGCAGATCCTCGCGGGTGTCGAGCGCAATGCGCGCCGCGTGCTCGTGGGCGCCGATGCGCGCCGGCTCGACCGGATCGCGCGCGTGCTCGGCGCCGGCTACCAGTGGCTGATGCTGCGCCACGTACGCCGCGCCCGGGCCCGCAACCTCCGACCGAAGGAAGTCCCTGTGGGAGAACGCGCGCGTGCCCCGGCCGCGCTCCCGACCACGCCGACCAAGGACCCCGCATGACCTCGACGACGACCGACCGGCGCGACGCGCCGCCCGCCCCCGACGCCCGTGGCGACAGTTACGACCTCGACGTGCTGATCGTCGGCGCCGGCCTGTCCGGCATCGGCGCGGCCTATCACCTGAAGCAGCGCTGCCCGTATGCGAGCGTCGCGATCGTCGAGGCGCGCGACGCGATCGGCGGCACCTGGGACCTGTTCCGCTATCCGGGCGTCCGTTCGGATTCCGACATGTTCACGCTCGGCTACAGCTTCCGGCCGTGGCACAGCGACAAGGCGATCTCGGACGGCCAGACGATCCTCGACTACATCCGCGATACCGCACGCGCGTACGGCATCGACAAGACGATCCGCTACGGCCAGAAGGTGGTCGCGGCCGACTGGGACTCGAACCGCGCGCGCTGGACGGTGCGCATCGAGCGCACGCAGGGCGGCGCGACCGATACGCTCGTCTACACCTGCCGTTTCCTGTTCATGTGCAGCGGCTACTACGACTACGACGCCGGCTACCTGCCCGACTGGGCGGGGATGGACACGTTCGAAGGCAAGCTCGTGCATCCGCAGCACTGGCCGAAGGACCTGTCGTACGCGAACCGGCGCGTGGTCGTGATCGGCAGCGGCGCGACGGCCGTCACGCTCGTGCCGTCGATGGCGGCCGATGCGCAGCACGTGACGATGCTGCAGCGCTCGCCGACCTACATCGTGTCGCTGCCCGCGCGCGACAGGATCGCGAACGCGTTGCGCCGCGTGCTGCCGTCGCGGCTCGCGCACCGGCTCGTGCGCGTGAAGAACGTACTGCTGACGATGTACCTGTACAACGTGTCGCGCCGCAAGCCCGACCGGACGAAGCAGTTCATCATCCGCGCGGCCAGCAAGCAGGTCGGCCCCGGCTTCGACGTCGCGAAGCACCTGACGCCGCGCTACATGCCGTGGGACCAGCGCGTGTGCCTCGTGCCGAACGGCGACCTGTTCAAGGCGATCCGCTCGGGCCGCGCGTCGATCGTCACCGACGAGATCGAGCGCTTCACGCCGACCGGCCTCAAGCTGAAGAGCGGCCAGCAGCTCGACGCCGACGTGATCGTCACCGCGACCGGGCTGAAGGTGAAGATGCTCGGCGGTGCGCGCGTTACCGTCGACGGCCGCGCGGTCAACCTGCCGGACACCGTGTCGTACAAGGGCATGATGTACAGCGACGTGCCGAACCTCGCGTCGTCGTTCGGCTACACGAATGCGTCGTGGACGCTGAAGGCCGAGCTGATCGCGCGCTACGTGTGCCGGCTGCTCAACCACATGCGCGCGAACGGCTACGACACGTGCGTGCCGCGGCTCGGCACCGGCGACCTCGGCAACGTGCCGGCCGTCAACCTGAGCTCGGGCTACATCCAGCGCGCGGCCGGCATCCTGCCGAAGCAGGGGCACAGCAAGCCGTGGAAGTTCCATCAGAACTACGTGCTCGATCTCGCATCGCTGAAGTTCAGCGGACTCGCCGATTCGGCGATGCAGTTCGAACGCCGCGCGAAAACCGGGCCGGCCGCGACGTCGCCGGTTGCCGAACCCGCACTCGAAACCCGTTGAGGCCGACATGACCCATACGCTCCATCTGATCCAGAACGTGCTGCTCGGCGTCGTCGCGGTGCTCGCCGCGCTCGCGCTGTTTACCGGCTACGTGGCCCGCCGCGTGACGCGCGCGTTTCCGCCCGAAGGCCGCTTCGTCGACATCGGCGGCGACCGCATCCACTACGTCGAATACGGCAACGGCCCGCCGATCGTGTTCGTCCACGGGCTCGCGGGGCAACTGCGCAATTTCGCGTACCTGCCGCTCGCGCGGCTCGCGCAGCAGCATCGCGTGATCCTCATCGACCGGCCCGGCGCCGGCCGCTCGCTGCGCGGCGCGGGTTCGCAGGCGAACGTGTTCGCGCAGGCCCGCACGGTCGCCGCGTTCATCGACGCGCTGCAGCTCGACAAGCCGGTGCTGGTGGGCCACTCGCTCGGCGGCGCGATCGCGCTCGCGGTCGGCCTCAATCATACGGACCGCGTGAGCCGCCTCGCGCTGATCGCGCCGCTGTCGCACGAGCAGAGCGAGCCGCCGGCACCGTTCAAGCCGCTGATGCTGCCGTCGCCGCTGGTGCGCCGCTTCGTGTCGTGGACCTTCGCGATTCCGCTGACGATCCTGACCGGCCGCAAGGCCGTGCGCCAGGTGTTCGCGCCGGAAGACGTGCCGCGCGACTTCCCGGTCAAGGGGGGTGGACTGCTCGGGATGCGCCCGCACGTGTTTTACGCAACGGCGACCGACCTGCTGTCGGCGCCGGTCGACCTGCCCGCGATGGAGCGCCGCTACCCGGACCTCGCGCTGCCGGTCGACGTGCTGTACGGCCGTGCCGATCCGATCCTGAACTGGCGCGAGCACGGCGAAGCGCTCGCGAAGAAATCGGCGCGCGTGCGGCTGAAGGTCGTCGAGGGCGGGCACATGCTGCCGGTCACGATTCCGGAGGCCACCGCCGACTGGTTGCTCGAAGTCGCCGCTGCGCCGGCCGAGGTTGCCGCGCCGTCGGCACGCATCGCGTAGGCCGAAACCGTGTAACAGGGCCTGATTCCGTGCCGTGCCGCCGGCACTGCGGCGGAATCAGGCTTCGTCGTCGGGCAGCGACAGCCCGAGATCCGAGATTACCTCCCGCGCGCTGCGGAACGCCTCGACCGCGGCCGGCGCGCCCGCGTACAGCGCGCTGTGCAGCAACACCTCGCGGATCTCGACGAGGCTCGCGCCGTTGTTGAGCGCACCGCGAACGTGACCCTTCAGTTCCGTGCTGCGGCCAAGCGCCGCCAGCATCGCGCACGTGCACAAACTGCGCGTCTTCAGGTCGATCCCGCCCCGCTGCCACGTGCTGCCCCACGCGTGCTCGTTCAGCCAGTCCTGCAGCGGCCGCGAAAAACCGTCGAGGTCACGCATCGCACGCTCGACGAACGCCTCGCCCATCACGTCGATGCGTCGCGCCTTGCCGTATTCCCTGTCCTGTTCGCTCATGTCCGTGTCCTGTGTGGAGTCGTGGTTGTTGCGGCGTCGCCGGCAGCCGGGGATGTCGCGCCATGTTCATCGGACCGGCGCGTTTCGTCAAAGATGCGGCCCTCGGTTCGAGGCGCCCGTGTCACGCAATATCGAACGCTACGTAACATCACGCCGCACGTTACGGCGGCGCGCGGGAACATCGCATCCGCCGCGTCGGCGCACCCTGCGTGCCCGTCGCGCGAAAGCCCCGTTACACCGTTTAAATCGCGCGTATATTCCCGATTCCCGCAACAAAGCGCGACATCGTTTCGGGAAAACTACCGTGGCGCGGAATTTGCAGTGGTGGCTTGGACACACTTCCAATGTCGAGGCCAACATGCACAAACTCTTCAAGAAGACGACGGTAACGATGGCCGTCTCGTCGCTGCTCGCACTCTATGGTTGCGGCTCGGTCGATGGACCGACGACGCCGCCGACGATCAAGCCGAGCACGTCCGGGTCGGGCGGCAGCTCGGGGACTTCGGGGTCGTCGGGGTCTTCTGGTACGTCGGGTTCGTCCGGGACGTCGGGTTCTTCTGGTACGTCGGGCTCGTCCGGGACGTCGGGTACTACTTCGGGTACTTCCGGCACCTCGGGTACCTCCGGCACCTCGGGTACCTCCGGCACCTCGGGCACCTCCGGCACCTCGGGTACTTCCGGCACCTCGGGTACTTCCGGCACCTCGGGCACCTCCGGCACGTCGGGTACTTCCGGCGCGTCGGGGCCGGCCGGCGCGGCGGGGCCGGGCG